>NZ_VJWO01000009.1:0-187393 GCF_014889455.1 Pseudomonas sp. K8 | reverse complement strand
TAGAGCAATAAGCCTTGGCTCCGGATGATGGCCCTCCACACAATGAAAATGGAGCACAAGACCATGCACGCCAAAGTATCAATTGTCACTCTTCTCCTTCTAACAGCAGCAGCCAGCAACACCTACGCGGGAAACTGCGCGTACGCGTTTAATATAGCCAAAGTAGGCAATTCCTACGTTGCAGATGGCGTTGAAGGCGCACGTTCACAGTGGACTTCCAGCGCCACAGCTCCAGATATCAGCCTTTCTAACCTTAGGTTCGTGAACGCCCGCATCCAAAAAGCGAATAATGAAACAGATCCAAGCAGAAAAAAAGATTGGAGAGTTTTTTGCCGCTACCAAGACCAGAACAATCAATTTATAACAATGTCTTTTAATCCAGGCCAACCCATCAAAGCTGTAGGCGGAAATTGGAAAAGTGTGGCCACAGATAGCTTTGACAGAGAAGTCAAAGCTAAAACCAAATCACCCAGCGACATGACGGAGGCTGATATTATTGCAAGGGACTGCGTTAAGTCATCGCCTGAAGAGTGTCCGTATCAATAAGTTTTATAAAAATAAAGAGTGTGGCCAGAACGCCACTCTCTTTTAATACTCGGGCGGCGCATCATCCAGTCTGATCACCTGCACGTGTGTCGATTTTTTGCATCTCTGGCAATAAAAAACCACTCTTTAATCTCAACTTCTTCTAAAGCACTGTCACTTCTAACAGTAGCTGCCGCCGAAACATCACCTGCAGCATAGAGCCTTCCACGCCCCACAGGAGTTGGGCTATGAAAACTGCACTGCTTGCAGGTGTGTTAGCCACTGTGGCACTGATGAACAACACCCACGCAGCGACTTCCACCTGCCCGCCGATCCAAAACATCAAACAAACGGCGATGGCCAGTGGAGGCTACCGCTATGAAACATCACAGTCCGATGGACGCATCTGGGCAGGTGAAAACCAGCAGGCGACAGCGTCGTACCTTACTGATTCGACGTTTCACGATGCCCGGTACGATGCCGACCACAAAGCCGTCATCTGCACCTACGAAGGGCCAATGAATAACGACGCGAGCTTTTCGGTCACGCTCAAACCTATCTCTGATTGGAACCTTATCCCTATAGGTGACTGGAAAGGCACGCATTGCGAAGCCCAGGACATTTCCAAATGCTCATTTACGCATGAATGAAAAGGGCGACTCGAAGTCGCCCTTTTCGTTACGCCGCGCTGAACAACTTATGCGGATCAATCACAAACTTCTTCGGCACGCCCGCATCAAACTCGCCATAGCCACGCGGCGCGTCATCCAGGCTGATCACCTCAACCCCGACGATGTCGGCAATGTGAATGCGGTCCCACATGATCGCCTGCATCAACTGGCGGTTGTACTTCATCACCGGCGTTTGCCCGGTGTGGAAGCTGTGGGATTTGGCCCAGCCCAGACCAAAACGGATGCTCAGGCTGCCCATCTTCGCGGCAGCGTCGACGGCGCCAGGGTCTTCGGTGACGTACAGGCCGGGGATACCGATCTTACCCGCCACGCGCACCACGCCCATCAGTGAGTTGAGCACCGTGGCCGGGGCTTCGTGCTTGACGCCGTCATGCCCGTGGCCGCGTGCTTCAAAGCCCACGCAGTCGACGGCGCAGTCCACTTCCGGCTCACCGAGCAAGGCAGCGATCTGTTCGTGCAGCGGCGTGTCGGTGGACAGGTCGACCACTTCAAACCCTTGCGCCTTGGCGTGGGCCAGGCGGATGGAGTTGACGTCGCCGATGATCACCACCGCCGCGCCCAGCAGGCGTGCGGAAGCGGCAGCGGCCAGGCCGACCGGGCCGGCACCGGCGATGTAGACGGTGCTGCCAGGGCCAACGCCGGCGGTGACGGCGCCGTGGTAGCCGGTGGGCAGGATGTCGGAGAGGCAGGTCAGGTCGCGGATTTTCTCCATGGCCTTGTCGCGGTCCGGCAGTTTCAGCAGGTTGAAGTCGGCGTAAGGCACCAGCACGTATTCGGCCTGGCCGCCGGTCCAGTCGCCCATGTCGACATAGCCGTAGGCGCCACCGGCACGGGCCGGGTTGACGGTGAGGCACACGCCGGTGTGTTGCTCTTTGCAGGAGCGGCAGCGGCCGCAGGCAACGTTGAAGGGCACGGACACCAGGTCGCCGATTTTCAGGTTCTCGACGTCGCTGCCCTTCTCGATCACTTCACCGGTGATCTCGTGACCGAGCACCAGGCCGGTCTGGGCAGTGGTGCGGCCGCGCACCATGTGTTGGTCGGAGCCGCAGATGTTGGTGGAGACCACGCGCAGGATGACGCCGTGCTCAATCTTCCTGCCACGGGGGTCCTGCATTTTGGGATAGTCGATTTTCTGTACTTCGACCTTGCCGTTGCCGAGATACACGACACCACGATTACCAGACATGCTTTCACCTCGCTGTTGTTTTTATGAAAGCGCGTTGCCCGTGGGGTGGGCAGCGCGTTGAGTGCTCGGGTACAGATGCTGTTTCTTGTGTTGTTTGTTAGGGCCTCATCGGGGGCAAGCCCCCTCCCACATTTGGAATGCAT
The DNA here is from genome assembly GCF_014889455.1 of Pseudomonas sp. K8. Classification (NCBI taxonomy): domain Bacteria; kingdom Pseudomonadati; phylum Pseudomonadota; class Gammaproteobacteria; order Pseudomonadales; family Pseudomonadaceae; genus Pseudomonas; species Pseudomonas sp. K8. The sequence goes on along the minus strand of NZ_VJWO01000009.1, from coordinate 184,847 downwards.
TCCCCTGTGGGAGGGGGCTTGCCCCCGATGGCGTCAGTCAGAGCACCACCGTTCTATTGGCATTCAAAAACACCCGCCGTTCAATGTGATACCCCACCGCCCGGGCCAGGGTCAGCCCTTCGATATCGCGCCCCTTGGCAATCAGATCCTCGGGGTAATGGCTGTGATCCACCACCTCCACACCCTGGGCGATGATCGGGCCTTCATCCAGGTCGTTGTTGATGTAATGCGCCGTCGCGCCGACCAGCTTCACGCCCTTGTTGTACGCCTGGTGATACGGCTTGGCGCCCTTGAACCCCGGCAACAACGAGTGGTGGATATTGATCGCCTTGCCATCCAGCTTGCGGCACAGCTCCGGCGACAGCACTTGCATGTAGCGCGCAAGGATCACCAGTTCCGCGCCGGTCTGTTCGATCACTTGCCACACCTGACGCTCCTGGGACGGTTTGTCGTTGGGGTCTAGGGCGAAGTGGTAGTAGGGAATCTGGTGCCAGTCGGCCAACGGTTTCAGATCGGGGTGGTTGGACACCACCGCGACCACGTCCATCGACAGTTGGCCGATACGCTGGCGGTACAGCAAGTCGTTCAGGCAGTGATCGGCCTTGGACACCATGATCACCACTTTGGGCCGATAGTTCGGCGCCGTCAGTTCGAAGACCATGCCAAAGGCTTCCCCGCGCGCGGCCAGGCCATCGCGGAACGCTTGCTCATCGAAACCCTCCGGCTGACGAAACTCCACGCGGATAAAAAAGCGCCCTGACAGCCGGTCATCGAACGAGTGGTGCTCGGTGACGTAGCAACCCTGCTCGAACAGGTAGCGGGTGACCGCGTCCACCGTGCCGAGCACGCTGGGGCAGTCGGCGGTCAAAATCCATGTGTCGGGTGCGCGGCTCATGACAGGTCACTCCTCAAGCAAAGCCCGGCCTCACCCACCCCTGTAGGAGCGAGCTTGCTCGCGAAAATCGTCAACGATGACGCGGGCATCCTGGATGACCGCGGTGCCCTTGAGGTTTTCGCGAGCAAGCTCGCTCCTACAGGGTGGCGGGTGAAGGGGGTGGGGGTCATATCAGGCTTGAACGCTCAGGCCGAATTCGGCCGAGGCATCCTGCAACCACAACCACCAGTAATCCGAGAAGCTGCGACGAATCACCAGCTCCCAGGTGTCTTCGGCGGTATGGCGGATCACCAATTGCGACTTGGCGAACACCGTGCCCACCGCCTTGCCCACCGGGAAGTTGTTGGGGTGTACGTCGTAGCTGGTGGACTTCATCAGCACGTCGCGCACGTTCGGGCCGCGCAGTTCGAGGATCTGTTGGCCGCCGCTGACATTGACGATCTGGATATGCAGATCGCCCAGGACGGCGCGCAGGTTTTGTTCGGCGGCGAATTCTTCACCGCTCGGCACCACCAGCAGCCACTCGTCCGGGCCGAGCCATTGCAGGCTGGTGTCGCCGTTGACAATCACCGTCAGCGCGCCGGGCAGTTCGATGCCCAGGGCCTTGTGGACGCCAGCGGCGAAGGCGGCGTCATGGCCGTCGCCGCGAATAGTCAGGTGGCCGAGCAGTTTCTTTTCACGCACGGTCACGCCGGCATTCTTGCGGCCCTTGCCGACCAGGCTGGCGAGGTCGGCATGGTGCAGCGACGACTCGGCCTTGGCCCCGGTGGTGGGGCGTTGTTGGTATACGTTGGCTGCTGTCATAGAGCACCTTTGCTGAATTCTGTTGTGTGGCTACTGGCGTCATCGGGGGCAAGCCCCCTCCCACATTTGGAATGTATTCCCCTGTCTCCCGATGGCGCGCCTCGGTCTATCAGATGTTCTGGCGGTCGCCTTTCGGATCAAAGAACACCGAGGACACAATCTCCGCCTCGATCACGCTGCCATCCACTTGCGGCGAAAACACCCGCTCGCCGATGCGCTTCAAGCCGCCCTTGACCACCGCCAGCGCAAACGAATAACCGAGGGAGTTATGCGCGTAGCTGGAGGTGACGTGGCCGACCATCTTCATCGGGATCGTCTGCTTGGCGTCGAACACCAGTTGCGCGCCTTCCGGCAGCCACACCGCTGGATCGATCGGCTTGAGGCCGACCAATTGCTTGCGATCTTCGCGCACGCAGTCTTCGCGGTTCATGCCGCGCCAGCCGATCCACGAGAACGGCTTGGTACGGCCGACGCACCAGCCCATGTTCAGGTCGTCCGGGGTCATCGAGCCGTCGGTGTCCTGGCCGACGATGATGAAGCCCTTCTCGGCCCGCAGGACGTGCATGGTTTCGGTGCCATACGGGGTCAGGTTGTACTTTTTGCCGGCCTCGACGATTTGCTCCAGCACGCCCATGGCGTAGTCGGCCTGCACGTTGACTTCATACGACAGCTCGCCGGTGAACGAGATGCGGAACACCCGCGCCGGTACGCCGCCGACCAGGCCTTCTTTCCAGGTCATGAACGGGAAGCCGTCCTTGTCCAGGTCGATGTCGGTGACTTCGGCCAGCAGCTTGCGGCTGTTGGGGCCCGACAGGGTCATGGTCGCCCAGTGGTCGGTGACCGAGGTGAAGTAGACCTTGAGGTCCGGCCATTCGGTCTGTTGGTAGATTTCCAGCCATTGCAGCACACGGGCCGCGCCGCCGGTGGTGGTGGTCATCAGGAAGTGGTTGTCGGCCAGGCAAGCGGTCACGCCGTCGTCGAAGACCATGCCGTCTTCTTTGCACATCAGGCCGTAGCGCGCCTTGCCCACGTCGAGCTTGGTCCAGGCGTTGCTGTAGATGCGGTTGAGGAACTCGCGGGCATCCGGGCCCTGGATGTCGATCTTGCCGAGGGTCGACGCATCCAGCAGGCCGACGCTGTCGCGCACCGCCAGGCATTCGCGCTTGACCGCCGCGTGCAGGTCTTCACCGTTGCGCGGGAAGTACCACGGGCGTTTCCACTGGCCGACGTCTTCAAACTCGGCGCCATTCTTCACATGCCAGGTGTGCAGCGCGGTGTAGCGAACGGGCTCGAAGATGTGCCCACAGTGCCGCCCCGTAACCGCGCCGAAGGTCACCGGCGTGTAGTTGGGGCGGAACATGGTGGTGCCCATCTGCGGGATGGTCACGTTCAGCGAACGCGCCGCAATGGCCAGGCCGTTGACGTTACCCAGCTTGCCCTGGTCGGTGCCGAAGCCCAGCGCGGTGTAGCGCTTGACGTGTTCCACCGACTCGAAACCTTCGCGGGTCGCCAGTTCGATGGCGGCCGCGGTGACGTCGTTCTGCAGGTCGACGAATTGCTTGGGCGCCCGTGCAGTGGCTTTCTCGTGAGGCACCTGGAACAGCGCCAGCGTCGGCTCTTCCAAGCGGTTCAAGGCTTTGGGCAGCGTGCCTTCCACCGGGCTAAAACCGGCTTCGCTGGCGGCGCGCACGCCCCCTTCAAAACCGTCCGCCAGGGAATCGCCCAGGCCGTAGACGCCGTTGATACCGCCAACGCACACGCGCTTTTGCGGTGCTTCACCCGGTACAAAACCGAGGATGTCTTCGCGCCAGGTCGGCTTGCCGCCCAGGTGCGAGGCCAGGTGGACCACCGGGCTGTAGCCGCCGGAGCTGGCCACCAGGTCGCAGTCCAGCCACTCGCCAGGGCTGGTGACGGTATGCGCTTTGACATCGATGGCCGCAACACGGGCGCCGCTCACATGCTTGCTGCCACGGGCTTCGATCACAGCGCTGCCGGTGAGGATACGAATGCCTTTGGCGCGGGCTTCTTCCACCAGCGCGCCGCGTGGGTTATGGCGGGCATCGGCCACGGCCACCACTTTCAGGCCGGTTTCCAACCAGTCCAGGGCGACGCGGTAGGCGTGGTCGTTGTTGGTCGACAGCACCAGTTTCTTGCCCGGCGCCACGCCGTAACGGCGCACGTAAGTCGAGACTGCACCGGCGAGCATATTGCCCGGCACGTCGTTGTTGCCGTACACCAGCGGACGCTCGCACGCACCGGTCGCCAGCACCACGCGCTTGGCACGCACACGGTGGATACGCTGGCGCACCTGGCCGATCGGCGCACGGTCGCCGAGGTGATCGGTGAGACGCTCGTGAATGGTCAGGAAGTTGTGGTCGTGGTAACCGTTGACGGTGGCGCGGGGCAGCAGCACCACATCCGGCAGGGCTTTGAGTTCGGCGATGACGCTGGCGACCCACTCGGTGGCCGGCTTGCCGTCGAGGCTTTCGCGCGAATCGAGCAACGAGCCGCCGAACTCTTCCTGCTCATCGGCGATGATCACGCGGGCGCCGCTGCGCGCAGCGGCCAGTGCAGCGGCCAGACCGGCCGGGCCGGCACCGACCACCAGCACGTCGCAATGCCGGTTGAAGTTGTCGTAGGTGTCCGGGTCGTTCTCGGTCGGCGAGCGGCCTAAACCTGCAGCCTTGCGGATGTACTTCTCGTAGGTCATCCAGAACGACTGCGGGTACATGAAGGTTTTGTAGTAGAACCCCGGCGGCATCAGCTTGCCGCCGACTTTGCCGAGAATGCCCATCACGTCGTTGTTCACGCTCGGCCAGCCGTTGGTGCTGGTGGCAACGAGGCCCTGGTACAACGCCTGTTGCGTGGCGCGCACGTTGGGAATCTGGGTGGCTTCGGTGGCGCCGATCTGCAGCACCGCGTTCGGCTCTTCGGCACCGGCAGCAAAGATGCCGCGTGGGCGCGAGTACTTGAAGCTGCGGCCGATGATGTCGACACCGTTGGCCAGCAGCGCGGCGGCCAGGGTGTCGCCTTCGAAGCCTTTGTAGGTCTGGCCGTTGAAGCTGAAGGTCAGGACTTTGTTACGGTCGATCCGACCACCGTTGGACAGGCGATTGATCTGGCTCATACCTTCGCTCCAGCAGCCTTGGCGGTGAATTGCGGCTTGGTGCCGATTTTGTAGGTTTCAAGAATTTCGTAGGTCAGCGTGTCGCGGGTCGCGTTGAAGTACTGACGGCAACCGGCAGCGTGAATCCACAGCTCGTGGTGCAGGCCACGGGGGTTGTCGCGGAAGAACATGTAGTCGCCCCACTCTTCATCGGTGCAGGCGTTGGGGTCCAGCGGGCGTGGGATGTGCGCTTGGCCGGAGGCATGGAATTCCTCTTCGGAGCGCAGTTCGCCACAGTGAGGACAGAAGATATGCAACATAGGGAATTTCTCCTGTTAGTGGGCGACGGCCGCAGCGCCGTGTTCGTCGATCAACGCACCGTTGTGGAAACGGTCGATGGAGAAAGGTGCGGCCAGCGGGTGCATTTCACCCTTGGCCAGGCTCGCGGCAAACACGTTGCCTGAACCGGGAGTGGCCTTGAAACCGCCGGTGCCCCAACCGCAGTTGAAGAACATGTTCGGCACCGGGGTCTTTGAGATGATCGGGCAGGCGTCCGGCGTGGTGTCGACGATGCCGCCCCACTGGCGGTTCATACGCACGCGCGAGAGCACCGGGAACATCTCGACGATGGCCTGGATGGTGTGTTCGATCACCGGGTACGAACCGCGCTGGCCGTAGCCGTTGTAGCCGTCGATACCGGCGCCGATCACCAGGTCGCCCTTGTCGGACTGGCTGATGTAACCGTGTACGGCGTTGGACATGATCACGCTGTCGATAATCGGCTTGATCGGCTCCGACACCAGTGCTTGCAGCGGGTGCGATTCGATCGGCAGGCGGAAACCGGCGAGCGAAGCCATGTGCCCGGAGTTACCGGCAGTGACCACACCGACGCGCTTGGCGCCGATAAAGCCCTTGTTGGTCTCCACACCGATGCACACGCCGTTTTCCTTGCGAAAGCCGATCACTTCGGTCTGCTGGATCAAATCCACTCCGAGGGCGTCGGCGGCGCGGGCAAAGCCCCAGGCCACCGCATCGTGACGGGCCACGCCGCCGCGTCGTTGCACGGTGGCGCCCATCACCGGGTAGCGGGTGTTCTTCGAGCAATCCAGGTACGGAATCTCGTCCGCGACCTGTTTGGCGTTGAGCAGTTCGCCGTCCACGCCGTTGAGGCGGTTGGCGCTGACGCGACGTTCGGAATCGCGGATGTCCTGCAGGGTGTGGCACAGGTTGTAGACGCCGCGCTGGGAGAACATCACGTTGTAGTTCAGGTCCTGGGACAGGCCTTCCCACAGTTTCATCGCGTGTTCGTACAAGTGCGCCGACTCGTCCCATAGGTAGTTGGAACGCACGATGGTGGTGTTGCGCGCGGTGTTACCGCCGCCCAGCCAGCCCTTTTCGACCACGGCGACATTGGTGATGCCGTGCTCCTTGGCCAGGTAGTAGGCGGTCGCCAGACCATGCCCGCCACCGCCGACGATGACCACGTCGTACACCTTTTTAGGGGTCGGCGTGCGCCACATCTTCTGCCAGTTTTCGTGGTGGCTGAGTGAGTGCTTGAAGAGGCCGAAGCCCGAGTAGCGTTGCATAGTCATTACTCCAAAACCGCGCTCAGCGATAAACCGGGAAATCAGCGCACAGGGCCGACACGCGCTTGGCCACGTCGGCCTCGACATCGGCGTCGCCGAGGTTGTCGAGGATGTCGCAGATCCAGCCGGCCAGCTCGATGCATTGCGGCACCTTGAAACCGCGCGTGGTCACCGCCGGCGTGCCGATACGCAGGCCCGACGTCACGAACGGCGACTGCGGGTCATTCGGCACGGCGTTCTTGTTGACGGTGATGTGGGCGCGACCGAGAGCGGCGTCCGCGTCTTTACCGGTGAGGCCCTGGCGAATCAGGCTGACCAGGAACAGATGGTTATCGGTGCCGCCGGACACTACATCGTAGCCGCGTTTGATAAACACGCCGGCCATGGCCTGGGCGTTGTCGATCACTTGCTGCTGATAGGCCTTGAAGCCAGGCTCCTGGGCTTCCTTGAAGCACACCGCCTTGCCGGCGATGACGTGCATCAGCGGGCCGCCCTGGGCGCCAGGGAATACAGCGGCGTTGAGTTTCTTTTCGATCGTTTCGTTGGCACGCGCCAGAATCAGGCCGCCACGCGGACCGCGCAGGGTCTTGTGGGTGGTGGTGGTGACCACGTCGGCGTAAGGCAGCGGGTTCGGGTACAGACCGGCGGCCACCAGGCCGGCGACGTGGGCCATGTCGACGAACAGCAGCGCACCGACCTTGTCGGCGATCTGACGGAAGCGTGGGAAATCCAGGGTCTTGGAGTAGGCGGAGAAACCGGCCACCACCATCTTCGGCTGGTGCTCCACGGCCAGGCGCTCGACTTCGTCGTAGTCGATCAGCCCGGTGTCGGTGTTGATGCCGTATTGCACCGCGTTGTACAGCTTGCCCGAGGACGACACTTTGGCGCCGTGGGTCAGGTGGCCGCCGTGGGCCAGGCTCATGCCGAGGATGGTGTCACCGGCGTTCAACAGCGCCAGGTACACCGCGCTGTTGGCGGATGAGCCGGAATGCGGCTGCACGTTGGCGTAGTCGGCGCCGAACAACTGCTTGGCGCGCTCGATGGCCAGGGCTTCGACCTTGTCCACATGCTCGCAGCCACCGTAGTAGCGCTTGCCCGGGTAGCCTTCGGCGTACTTGTTGGTCAGGCCGCTGCCTTGGGCTTGCATCACGCGCTTGCTGGTGTAGTTCTCCGACGCGATCAGCTCGATATGAGCTTCCTGCCGCTGCTCCTCGGCATTCATCGCCGCGAGCAGTGCATCGTCATAACCCTGGATCTGGTCTTGTTTGCTGAACATCGCGTCTCTCCCAGCCTTTCGTATTGTTAAGGCCCGTGCAGGGCCCTTTGATGCGATGGTAGGGCTGGCGCAGGCAGGTCAAATGCCTACGGACGCCACGCAAAGGTGCGTTTACGACATAGCTGGAACAACGCAGAACAAATGTGGGAGGGGGCTTGCCCCCGATAGCGGTGTGTCAGCCACGGCATGTGCAAGCTGATCCACCGCTATCGGGGGCAAGTCGAACCGTCGCACCGCCCCTCCCACACTGGTTAGGCGATGATTTGACGGACGAGTAGCAACAGCAGGAAATGCACAGGATAGAGGGCATAGGCCCAGCGGCGCATTGCCGGCGGCGTGGCGTTTTTGACATGTCGCAACAGGACCAGGCCGGCCAATGGCGCGATCAGGCATGCCGCCAACCCCATCCACGCCACCGGCGTGCCGCTATCGAGCAGAATCTGCCATTGATTGGCTGCCACACACAGCAGCCCCGGAAATACGCTGAAATACCATGGCCGACGAAACACCAACACCATCGCCCACGGCAGCAATACACCGAAGAAACCGAACATCAGCTGCGTGGAAAACACAGCGCCTATCGCCAGGGAAATCAGCGCCAATCCTCGATCAACCAGCGCCTTCTGCTGCCATCCTCGGGCAACCAGCAGGCCCAACGCCAAGGTGGGCAACACATTCAACGTATCGGCATCTTCGATGAACAGCCGGTACGGCACTTCGCTGATCAGGCTGAACAACAGCAACCAGCCCAGGTAACGCCAGCGGCCGCTCACTGGCGCGTCTCGCACCCGATGCACATTCGCCGCAATCGCCAGGCAAAACCACGGGAACGCCAGGCGCCCCGGCACATACAGGCCATCCAGGCTCAACCCGACATAACGCAAGTGGTCCAGCACCATGCTCAGCAGCGCCAGCCACTTGAGCAAATCCAAGGCGCCATCGCGGACACGTCCGACAGGAATCGTTTCAGTAGCGTGCATAATTCCCCAGTGACTTTGCATTTACAGTGCGTGTGCACCCCAGACAATCTTGGTTAAAGTGTGCACCAACATCGACCACAGGAATGGGCCATGACCGACAAGAGCCAACAATTCGCCAGCGATAACTATTCCGGCATCTGCCCGGAAGCCTGGGCCGCCATGGAACAAGCCAACCACGGCCATCAGCGCGCCTATGGCGATGACGAATGGACCCACCGCGCCGCCGACGGTTTCCGTAACCTGTTCGAGACCGACTGCGAAGTGTTCTTCGCCTTCAACGGCACCGCCGCCAACTCCCTGGCGCTGTCATCGCTGTGCCAGAGCTACCATAGCGTGATCTGCTCGGAAACCGCCCACGTCGAGACTGACGAATGCGGCGCACCGGAGTTTTTCTCCAACGGTTCCAAGCTGCTCACCGCGCGCACCGAAAACGGCAAGCTGACCCCGGAATCGATCCGCGAGATCGCCCTCAAGCGCCAGGACATCCATTACCCCAAACCCCGCGTGGTGACGCTGACCCAGGCCACTGAAGTCGGCAGCGTGTACACCCCGGACGAAATCCGCGCCATCAGCGCCACCTGCAAAGAGCTCGGCCTGAACCTGCACATGGACGGCGCGCGCTTCGCCAACGCCTGCGCGTTCCTCGGCTGTTCGCCGGCCGACCTGACCTGGAAAGCCGGGGTGGATGTGTTGTGCTTCGGCGGCACGAAAAACGGCATGGCCGTGGGCGAAGCGATTCTGTTCTTCAACCGCGCACTGGCCGAAGACTTCGACTACCGCTGCAAACAGGCCGGCCAGCTCGCGTCGAAGATGCGCTTCCTCTCCGCGCCGTGGGTGGGCCTGCTGGAAAACGACGCCTGGCTCAAACACGCACGCCACGCCAACCACTGCGCACAGTTGCTGAGCAGCCTGGTGGCGGATATTCCCGGCGTGGAATTGATGTTCCCGGTGCAGGCCAACGGCGTGTTCCTGCAACTCTCGGAACCGGCGATCGCCGCGCTGACGGCCAAGGGCTGGCGCTTCTACACCTTCATCGGCAAAGGCGGCGCGCGCTTCATGTGTGCGTGGGACACCGAGGAAGAACGCGTGCGCGAGCTGGCGGCGGATATTCGCGAAGTGATGGGGGCCTGATTACGAAGGTGGCAGGGGCTTGCTCCCTGCCACAGTGGATCGTGCCCACTTAAGGTGTGGGTCAGAACTCAATCCGCACGTCGCCCTTCGGCACGCTGCAGCACGACAGGATGTAGCCCTCGGCTTCGTCTTCCTCGGTAATCCCGCCGTTGTGGTCCATCTCGACCTCGCCGCCCAGCTTGAGCACCTTGCATGTGCCGCAAATCCCCATGCCGCAGGCCTTGGGAATCAGCAGGCCGAGCTTGGCCGCAGCGGCGTGGACGGTTTCGCCCGGCGCCACGCGGATGCTCTTGCCCGAGGTGATGAACTCGACCTGATGCAGGTCCGCCAGGTCGATTTCCGGCGCATCGGCGGCTTGTTCGGCCTGCTCCACCGCATCGGCGCGGGCTTCCGCTGGCGTCGCGCCAAAGGACTCTTCGTGATAACGCGTCATGTCGAAACCGGCGGCTTCCAGCAGGCGCTTCACTGCGGTCATGTACGGCGTGGGGCCGCAGCAGAACACTTCGCGCTCCAGGAAGTCCGGCACCATCAATTCGAGCATCTTGTGGTTCAGGTAACCGCGATACCCGGCCCAGGGCTCGCCCAGGCCGTGCTTCTCGCAGATCAGGTGCAGGCTGAAGTTGTCGATCCGCGAGGCCATGTGCTCCAGCTCGCGGTGGTAGATGATGTCTTTGGGCGAGCGCGCGCTGTGGATAAACGTCATGTCGACGTTGGCGTTGGTGTCGTAGAACCAGCGCGCCATGGACATCACCGGGGTAATGCCGACACCGCCGCTGAGGTACAGCACCTTGGGGCTTGGGAAGTCGATGGCATTGAACAGCCCGACCGGCCCGTGGACCGCCAGCTCCTGGCCCTCGTGCAGGGTGTCGTGCAGCCAGTTGGAGACCTTGCCGCCCGGCACGCGCTTGATCGTCACCGAGAAGCTGTAAGGCACCGACGGCGAGCTGGAGATGGTGTAGGAACGCATGATCGGCTGGCCGTCGATTTCCAACTCCAGGGTGACGAACTGCCCCGGCTTGAAAAAGAACAGGATCGGCTGGTCGGCCATGAAGCAGAAGGTGCGAACGTCCCAGGTTTCCTGGATGACTTTGACGCAACGGACAATGTGCCGACCATTGGCCCAGGTCTGGGTGGTTACCGGATTCAGGAAGTTACTGGACATGCTGTTCTCCACCGCCGAGGCTCGGCCTTATGGTGGCGATTCTGCGTAACGCGAGAACCACCCATTTACCTATCTGCGACATTCACATACTTATCGCGACCAGCCCCCAACGACAGGGGGTTGCGCGTCGGGAACAGATTGGGCCATGTCGCCCATGGATAAGGTTCACCGCAACGGCGGCCGCACACTCGCTGCCAACAACGACACTTTCTTTACGCCTTGCACTGCACTAACCGTAGCCACTTTCGCCGGCCACACAGAATGGCCATGAGGACACACACGATGGACGTCACCGCAACCTTAAGCTTGGGCGATCCGCTGGAACCCGCACGCAAGGCCACCGCGCAGATGCTGCAAGAGCGCGAACGCACGTTCTCGCTGCCACAGCCGTTCTACTCTGATGAGCGGTTGTTTGATATCGATATGCAGGAGATCTTCCAGAAAGAATGGTTGATCGCCGGCATGACCTGCGAGATCCCCACCAAGGGCAACTTCCTGACCCTGCAAGTGGGCAAGAACCCGATCATCGTGATCCGTGGCGCCGATGGCGTGGTGCATGCGTTCCACAACGTCTGCCGCCACCGCGGTTCGCGCTTGTGTACCAGCGACAAAGGCAAGGTCGCCAAGCTGGTCTGCCCGTACCACCAGTGGACCTACGAACTGGACGGCCGCCTGCTGTTCGCCGGCACCGAGATGGGCGCCGACTTCGACATGAAGCAGTACGGCCTCAAGCCGATCAACGTGAAGACCGCCGGCGGCTACATCTTCATCAGCCTGGCGCAGAACCCGCCGGCCATCGATGACTTCCTGTCGACCCTGAACCACTACATGGAACCCTACGACATGGAGAACACCAAGGTGGCGGTGCAAACCACCTTGATGGAAAAGGCCAACTGGAAACTGGTGCTGGAAAACAACCGCGAGTGCTACCACTGCAACGCCTCGCACCCCGAGCTGTTGAAAACCCTGCTCGAGTGGGACGACGTCACCGACCCGCGCGCCGACCAGGCCTTCAAGGACCACGTGGCCGCCAGCGCCGCGGCCTGGGAAGCCGAAAAAATCCCTTACGCCCACGCCAGCTTCGGCCTGCGCAACCGCATCGTGCGTATGCCGCTGCTCAAAGGCACCGTGTCGATGACCCTGGACGGCAAACAGGGCTGCAAGAAGTTGATGGGCCGCATCAAGAACCCGGACCTGGGCTCGATGCGTATCCTGCACCTGCCGCACTCGTGGAACCACTGCATGGGCGACCATGTGATCGTGTTCACCGTGTGGCCGATCAGCGCCCAGGAAACCATGGTCACCACCAAGTGGCTGGTCCACAAGGACGCGGTCGAAGGCGTGGACTACGACGTGGAGCGCATGCGCCAGGTATGGGACGCCACCAACGACCAGGACCGTCGCCTGGCCGAAGAAAACCAGCGCGGGATCAACTCCACCGCCTACCAGCCGGGCCCCTACTCCAAGACCTATGAGTTCGGCGTGGTGAACTTCATCGACTGGTACAGCGAGCGCATGCTGAGCAACCTCGGCGCGGCGCCGGCGCCCTACCTCAAAGGCGTGGCCGCCCAGTAACCATCCCAGTGGGAGCGGGCTTGCTCGCTCCCACATTGGGTTGCGCACTGATCAAAATTTGTTCAAGCACACTGAACCCCTCTCGCCGCCTGCCCTCCAGCCTTTGCCCAACAACTTATCCACAGAGCCACCCACAGCAATTGTGCGCAAGTGCGCCTGCCCGTCGAAATTAAATCAAGAAAATCCGTGACTTATTCGACTTGGCCGTTTTAAGGCGCCACTGATCATTTTTTGAACAGCTCCGTGTAAGCCATATGAACCGTGCCCTGTAGCGGTACGCGAACACCTTATCCACAGAAGCACCAACAGACTTTGGGGGCAACTTTGACGCGGCTGTGGAAAACCCCTTCAAACCTTCATAAACCGGACTATCCACGCGTTTCAGCGGGCAAATGCGCGCAATTGATCAAATTTCGATCAACCTAGCGTAAGCCTTGATTTATAAGGGCTGCAGCGGTAAGCGAACATCTTATCCACAGAAGCGCCAACAGACTTTGGGGGAAACTCTGCGCGGGGTAATGGCTGTGATCACACAGAAACCCAAGGAAAAACCGAGGGTTAGCCTGGTCGTTTTTTGTACGGAGGGCTGCAGGGCTTGATTTACAGGGGGTGTGGACAACCGCGAACAGGTTATCCACAGACGGGTCAACAGGGATTGTGGGTAAGCCACTCTCCCCGTTGCGGCTCAGCGAACCACGCCTTCCTCAAGCAACAACTTGAGAATCGCTTCAGCACCCGCTTCAGGGCTGAGGCCCTTGAGTACCTGCCCGCCGCCGCCACTGGCCTTGGCCGTGGCCGCCTTCATCCGGTCCGCGCCGCTCTTGGCCTTGATCACCTTGAGCCGCTTGGGTCGTGGCTTGGCCGGTTGCAGCACGGCGCCTGTGAATAACTCGTCCGCTTCAACCTCGACCTCGTGGGCCGCCAGTTCGCCGCGTTGCGCCGGGCCATAGGCGCTCTGTCGAGGCTTGGGCGCGGCGTTATCCACCGTGGCCAGAAACGGCAGGCGCACCTTCAAGCGCCGCCGCTGCCCACGGGGCAAGGCTTGCAGCACCAGGGCCACGCCGCTCTCGATGGACTCCACCTGCGCCAGTCCGACAATCAGCGGCCAGCCCAGGTGTTCGGCGAGCAGGAACGGCAACATCCCCGAACCTTCGCCGGTTTCGGCCTGGCTACCGGTGAGCACCACCTGGGCGCCGGCGTCGCGCAGATACTCACTGAGCACCGGCAAGGCATCGGCGCCAGGCGGTTGTTCGAGCACATGCAACTGCGCCAGCCCCATGCCCAGGTAGCTGCGCAGCGTGGGTTCGGCGATGTCGCCGGCATGTAGCACCTGCAACTTATCCCCAGCCATTTGCAGGCCCAGCTCGACCGCGCGCGCATCCTGCGCGGCGCGGCGCGGGCGCCCGGAGGTGGGGTGGGCGCCGATGGAGACCAGACTGATTACCTGCGTGTTCATGCCCTTATCCTTTGCTTAAGCCGCATCGCGCTTGGCGCCGTGGCGGTAGGCCTCGACCGCAGCGATCAAGGCTTGCAGAATCGCGGCGCTGTCGCCGATCACCGACAGGTCGGCACGCTTGATCATGTCGCAGCCGGGGTCGAGGTTGATCGCCACCACCTTGTCGCAGGCGCCGATGCCTTGCAGGTGCTGGATCGCCCCGGAGATACCGACGGCCACATACACCCGCGCCGTGACCCAGGTGCCGCTGGCGCCGACCTGGCGATCGCGGGCCATGAAGCCATCGTCCACCGCGACGCGCGAGGCGCCTTCGGTAGCGCCCAGGGCGGCGGCGGTCTGGTGGAACAGCGCCCAGTCCTTCACGCCGTTGCCGCCGGAGAAAATAAACTCGGCTTCAGCCATCGGAATCGCCGCCGGGTCCACCGCCACCGCGCCGAGGTCTTCGATACGCGGCAGGCTGCGCGCCAGGGCTGTGGATAACTCCACGGGCAGCACTTCATGCCGAGTGTCGCTGACCGGATCGGCGCATTCGGCGGCGGCCAGGATCAGGCGCGGCAGCGGCCGGGCCACGTCTTGCTGACCAGCACCGGCACGGCCGATGCACTGCTCGCCCTGGATCTGCCACACCCGCGTGGCCGGGCGCTCGTTGAGGCTGGCGGCAAAACGCCGACCGAGTTCACCGCCACCGCTGCGGCTGTCCGGCAGCAACCAATGGCGCGGGTTGAACTGGTTATCCACAGCCCGCAGGCCCTGCACGCGTTGCTCCGGTGAATAACCGTCGAAGGCATGACCTTCGAGCACCAGCAGGCGGTCGACGCCGGCCGTGGCAAATGCGTTTTCCTTGTGTTCGCCAAACACCACGGCCAGCACCGCACCGTCGCTGCCGGCGAGTTGCCGGGCCAGGCCGAGCAGGTCACGGTCGTGGCTGCTCAGGCGGCCGCCGACCATGTCCGGCACCACGTTGATGTAGAACGCGGGCGCCGCCACTTGATGCAGCGGCAACTGCACCGCCACCGCCGCCGTGCGCTTGGCCGCCCCGCCCTGCTGGGCACCGCTGCGGTCGATGCGCTTGATGCCGTTGGGGCCGATAAAACCGACACCATGGACGTTCTTGCGGATGACGCCGTTGGGCCCCATCCAACTGTGTTGCACCGGCTGCATCGCCGCATGCAGCGGGTGCAGGCGGTTACGGGCGATCCATTCGGCGCGTGGGTCGCGGCGGATAATGTCGCTCATCAGTGTACCTCCGCGGGTTCACGCGTGATCGGGGCTTTGGCCGGTGCCGGCTCGTCGAGCAAGGCATCGGCCACCAACTCGGCGATGTCCTTGATCAGTGGGCGCGGTTCGACCACGCCTTCGAGCATCGCGGTGCATTGCGGGCAGCCCACGGCCACCAGCTCGGCGCCGGTTGTGCGGATGTCGTCCATCCGCATATCGGGGATGCGTTGCTTGCCCGGAATGTCGGTGATCGGCGCGCCGCCACCGCCACCGCAGCAGCGTGAACGGTAGCCCGAGCGTTGCATCTCCTTGACCTCGATCCCCAACGCGCGCAGCACCTGGCGCGGCGCCTCGTATTCGCCGTTGTAGCGGCCCAGGTAGCACGGGTCGTGATAGGTCACGCTGCTGCCTTTGTGCTGGCCCAGGTTCAGCGCGCCGTCGCCGATCAGCTCGGCCATGAAGGTGCTGT
Organism: Pseudomonas sp. K8; assembly: GCF_014889455.1. Classification (NCBI taxonomy): domain Bacteria; kingdom Pseudomonadati; phylum Pseudomonadota; class Gammaproteobacteria; order Pseudomonadales; family Pseudomonadaceae; genus Pseudomonas; species Pseudomonas sp. K8. The sequence goes on along the minus strand of NZ_VJWO01000009.1, from coordinate 169,189 downwards.
GGTGCTGTACGACATAGTCACCGTTGAAGGCGCCGTATTCGTTTTTCAGCACATGGAAACTGTGCGGGTCGCAGGTGACGATGCGCGTGAAGTTGTACTTGGCCAAGGTCTGGATATTGCGCGTGGCCAGCAGTTGGAAGGTCGCTTCATCGCCCAAGCGGCGGGCGACGTCGCCGCTGTCGCGCTCTTCCAGGCCGAGCACGGCGAAGTCGACCTTGGCCGCTTTCAGCACTTTGACGAAAGCGCGCAGGGTGCGTTGGTTGCGCATGTCGAAGGCAGCGTCGCCGACCCAGAACAGCACCTCGCAGCGACCTTTTTCGCTGAGCAACGGCAGGTTCAGATCCGCCGCCCAGTTCAGTCGGCCGCCCGGTGCGAAGCCGCCGGGGTTGTCGGTGGCGATCAGGTTTTCGAGGACTTCGGCGCCCTTGTTCGGCGTGGCGCCTTTTTCCAGGGTGAGGTGGCGGCGCATGTCGACGATGGCGTCCACGTGCTCGATCATCATCGGGCACTCTTCCACACAGGCGCGGCAGGTGGTGCAGGACCACAAAGTGTCGGCGTCCACCAGGCCGTTGACGATCGGTTGGTGCGGGTTGCCGCGGTGTTCACCGATCGGTTTTCCAGGATAAGCGCTGCCGGCGAACTTGGCATCGGTGCCGCCGGCCAGGCCGACCACCATGTCCTGAATCAGCTTTTTCGGGTTCAGCGGCTGGCCGGCGGCGAACGCCGGGCACGCCGCTTCGCACTTGCCGCACTGCACGCAGGCGTCGAAGCCGAGCAGTTGGTTCCAGGTGAAGTCCTTGGGTTTTTCCACGCCCAGGGGCGCGCTTTTATCGTTCAGGTCCAACGGTTTCAAACCGGTGGAACGGCCCCCGCCGAAACGCTCGGCGCGGCGGTGCCAGGCCAGGTGCAAGGCACCGGCGAAGGCGTGCTTCATCGGCCCGCCCCAGGTCATGCCGAAGAACATTTCCGACACGCCCCACAGCACACCCACGCTCAACAACGCGGCCAGCAACCAGCCGCCGAAGTCGGCGGGCAGCACCCCGGCCACCGGCAGCGTCACCAGGAAGAAGCTCACAGAAAACGCCATCAGGCTTTTCGGCAGGCGCATCCACGGGCCTTTCGACAGGCGCGACGGCGGATTGCGCCGGCGCAGATAGACAAACGTGGCGCCGACAAACATCAGTACCGACGCCAGCAGCAAGGCAACGCCGAGGATGCGGTTATGCAGGCCGAAACCATGCACCAGGACCGCCAGCAGCGCCGACAGCACAAAACCCAGCGCCGTAGCGACGTGGGTGTTGGCGATGTATTTGTCGCGGGCGACCACGTGGTGCAGGTCGACCATGTAGCGCTTGGGCATGGCCAGCAGGCCTTTGATCAAGTCGACCTTCGACGCTCGCCCACGGCGCCACATGGCTGCCCGCCGCAGTGCGCCCAGAACAGCAAGGCCCAGCGCCGCGAACAGCAGAATCGGAAGAAGAGTATTCAACATGGTGAAGCTCCCACAGACCACACGGATCTACTGTGAAACCGGGCCCTAAATGTGGGAGGGGGCAAGCCCCCTCCCACATTTTCAGACCGAGTACACATTGGTTCGGTGTCGGGTCAGAAATCCTTGCACAAGCGCAGGGCGTCATAGATCGCGGCGTGGGTATTGCGCTGCGCCACACAGTCACCGATGCGGAACAGCAAGTAGCCCTCGCCCGCTTCGCTCAGGCACGGTTGCGGCTTGATCGCGAACAGCGCTTCGATGTCCATCTGCCCCTTGTTGCGCGAGCCGGGCTTGAGGGCGTAGTAGATCTCCTCATCGGGACGCACGCCGTTTTCCACCACCACTTGATCGACCACCCGCTCCTCTTTGGCGCCGGTGTATTCGTTCTCCAGCACCGCCACCAGCTTGTCGCCTTCGCGGTAGACCTTTTCCAGCATCATGTCGCCGGTCATGATCACTTCCTTGGGGTACATGCTGCGGTAGTAGGTCGGGAACGACGTACCGCCGATGGCCACGCCGGGCTTGATGTCGTCGGTGACGATCTCGACCTGGCTGCCCTTGTCCGCGAGGAAATCGGCCACCGACATGCCGGTGAATTCGCAGATGGTGTCGTAGACCAGCACGTTCTTGCCCGGCGCGACTTTGCCGTCGAGCACGTCCCAGCTGCTGACCACCAGGCCTTCGGCCGCGCCCCAGTGTTCGTTCTGCTCCAGGAACGGATGCCCGCCCACCGCCAGCACCACCACATCCGGGCGCAGGTCGAGGATGGCCGCCGCGTCCGCCGCCACGCCCAGGCGCAGGTCGACGTTCAACCGCGCCAGTTCCAGTTGGAACCAACGGGTGATCCCGGCGATCTGGTCGCGCTGCGGGGCTTTGGACGCGGTAGTGATTTGCCCGCCGATAAAGGCTTTTTTCTCGAACAGGGTCACGTCGTGGCCACGCTCGGCGGCGACGCGCGCAGCCTCCATCCCCGCTGGCCCGGCGCCGACCACCACCACCTTGCGCTTGGGCCCGGTGGATTTTTCGATGATGTGCGGCACGCCCATGTATTCGCGGGAGGTCGCGGCGTTCTGGATGCACAGCACATCCAGGCCCTGGTACTGGCGGTCGATGCAATAGTTGGCGCCGACGCACTGTTTGATCTGGTCGATCTGGCCCATCTTGATCTTGGCGATCAGGTGCGGGTCGGCGATGTGGGCGCGGGTCATGCCGACCATGTCCACATAGCCGCCTTCGAGGATGCGCGTGGCCTGGTTCGGGTCCTTGATGTTCTGCGCATGCAGCACCGGGGCCTTGACCACTTCCTTGATCCCGGCCGCCAGATGCAGGAACGGCTCCGGTGGATAACTCATGTTCGGAATGACGTTGGCCAGGGTGTTGTGGGTATCGCAACCCGAGCCGACCACACCGATAAAATCGAGCATGCCGGTGTCGTCGTAATACTTGGCGATCTGCTTCATGTCCTCGTGGGACAAGCCGTCCGGGTGGAACTCATCGCCGCACAGGCGGATGCCGACGCAGAAATCCGGGCCGACTTCAGCCCGCACCGCCTTGAGCACTTCCAGGCCGAAACGCATGCGATTTTCAAAGCTGCCGCCCCATTCGTCGGTGCGCTTGTTGACCCGCGGGCTCCAGAACTGGTCGATCATGTGCTGATGCACCGCCGACAGCTCCACGCCGTCCAGGCCACCGGCTTTCGCCCGCGCTGCCGCGCTGGCGTAGTTGCCGATCACGCGCCAGATCTCTTCCGGCTCGATGGTCTTGCAGGTCGCACGGTGTACCGGCTCGCGGATGCCCGAGGGCGACAGCAGGGTCGGCCAATGCTCGCCGTCCCAGCGCGAGCGGCGGCCCATGTGGGTAATCTGGATCATGATCTTGGCGCCATGCTTGTGCATGGCATCGGCCAGGTTCTGGAAGTGCGGGATGATCCGGTCGTCGGCCAGGTTCACCGATTTCCACCAGCCTTGCGGGCTGTCGATGGCCACGCTGGAAGACCCGCCGCAGATGGCCAGGCCGATCCCGCCCTTGGCTTTCTCTTCGTAGTACTTCACATAGCGGTCGGTGGTCATGCCGCCGTCGGTGGCATACACCTCGGCGTGGGCGGTACTGAGCACGCGGTTGCGGATGGTCAGTTTGCCGATCTGGATCGGCGCGAACATTGCTTCGAAAGCCATGGCAGGGTTCCTCGACTTACAACGGCTTGACGGTGAACAGGCCGTCGTCATGACCCTCTTCGGAGCCGCCGTAGACTTGTTCGGCCACGGTGCGAATAGCGCTGCCGCGCGCTTGCAGGATCTGGTCCATGGCCCCGGCAAACCAGCCGGTGAACATGTAGTCGACCTTGCGCCCGACCTTGCCGTACACGTAGACAAACGCCGAGTGTTCGAGCTTGACGCTGGCGGTGCCTTTGTCCAGGTCGATGTCCTGGATCTTGAACAGGCCCCAGCCGCGTTGCGACAGGCGCTTCATGTAGTGCTCGAACACCGCCACGCCTTCAAGGCCATGGCATTCAGCTTCTTTTTCACACCAGTGCCAGGCGGATTTGTAGCCGGCCTTGTAGAGGATCGCGGCGTAGGCCTCGGCTCCGAGCACCTCTTCGATACCCATGTGGTTGTTGACGAAGAAATGACGCGGTACGTACAGCATCGGCAGGGCGTCGGAGGTCCAGACACCGGTTTCGCTGTCGACTTCGATAGGCAATTGCGGGGCGATCTTGGCCATGGAAACTTAACTCCAGAAAATTCGTAGTGGTGTTGCCCGTGGGTGTTTGGCTTATTCGCCCCACACGTCCTTCAAGACGTTGACCCAGTTCTCGCCCATGATCTTGCGCACCACGCGTTCGCTGTGGCCGCGCTTGAGCAGGGTCTCGGTGAGGTTGGGGAACTCGCCCACGGTGCGGATGCCCAGCGGGTTGATGATCTTGCCGAAGCTGGTCAGGCGGCGGGCGTAGCCCTTGTCATGGGTCAGCATTTCGAAGAAATCCTGGCCATGACCCTGGGTGAAGTCGGTGCCGATGCCGATGGCGTCTTCGCCGACGATGTTCATGGTGTACTCGATGGCTTCGGCGTAGTCGTCGATGGTCGAATCGATACCCTTGGCCAGGAACGGCGCGAACATGGTCACGCCGACAAAGCCGCCGTGGTCGGCGATGAACTTCAGCTCTTCATCGGACTTGTTGCGCGGGTGTTCCTTGAGCCCGGAGGGCAGGCAGTGGGAGTAGCACACCGGTTTTTTCGATTCGAGGATGACTTCTTCGCTGGTCTTGGAGCCGACGTGGGACAGGTCGCACATGATGCCGACGCGGTTCATCTCGCCGACGATCTCGCGGCCAAAGCCCGACAGCCCGCCGTCGTGTTCGTAGCAACCGGTGCCGACCAGGTTCTGGGTGTTGTAGCACATCTGCACCACACCGACGCCGAGCTGCTTGAAGATCTCGACGTAGCCGAGCTGGTCTTCAAACGCGTGGGCGTTCTGGAAGCCGAAGATGATGCCGGTCTTGCCCTGTTCCTTGGCCTTGCGGATGTCGGCGGTGGTTTTCACCGGGATCACCAGGTCGCTGTTCTCGCGGATCAGGGTCTGGCTGGCGACGATGTTATTGATCGTCGCCTGGAACCCTTCCCACACCGACACGGTGCAGTTGGCGGCGGTCAGGCCGCCTTTGCGCATGTCCTCGAACAGCTCGCGGTTCCACTTGGCAATGATCAGCCCGTCGATAACGATGCTGTCGGCGTGTAATTGCGCTGGGCTCATCAGGCGTCCCCTTATTGGCGATTCGTGCGCCGAATCGTCTGCCGGCGCTTTGGGGCCAGCATATGCCGAGGGGCCGAGCGGACCGGGTGCAAAAACGACAGGGGAATTGCCGAAAGCGTCAATCCGCGACGAAGGTCGCTAAGACAGGTCTGTCTGGCGGCTGTTCTTTGTCTTACGCTTGGGCCAGAATTCCCGCATCAACCGATATGAGACGGCGCAATGAAATCGATTTTCCTGGCTTTGGCACTCATCGCAACCGGCGTCCACGCGGCCGAAGACACCGACAGCACGCCGTGCGACGGCATCGAAAACGACAAGCAAACCCTGGAATGCGCCACCTACAACAAAACCACCGCCGAGCAATTGCTCAAGGATAACTATCAAGGGTTGCTGGAGCGCATGGGTTCGACCTATGGCAGCAACAAGTCACAACTGGCAGACATTACCGCTCGTCTGAAGGATGCCCAGCAGAAGTGGGAAAAATTACGTGACGCCGATTGCGCGGTGGACACCTTCCCGGCGGCGACCGGCACCAAGCCCTATGCGATCGCGCTGAACGATTGCCTGGCGCGGATGAGTGATGAGCGGTCGGAGTTTTTGGAGTCGATCGGCCAGGAGTGAAGCATTCCCGCGCATTGAACGCGGGAACGCTTCACAGGCGTCAGGCCATGAAGGGCGACTTGAACGGGCTTTTCGTCAATGGGCGGCTGGGCGCATAGCTGTAGCCCAGCGCGGCGATATCCATCACCTCACTGATCCGGCGGGTCCAGGGATTAATCACATCATCATAGTTGTGGCCCGGCGGACCGTCCTGCATGGGGCAATAGTGCGGGGCCAGGTCCGGCTCATCCAGGCGTTTCTGCGCCTGCCAGTCCGCCCAGATCTTGTCGATGAAACAGTGATGCAGGAAGAACACCGGGTCATCCGGTGAGGTCATGGGCAACATATTGCCGCCAATCCACAAATGCACACGGTTATGCAGCTGCGAACCGGAGGTTTTGACAGCAGGATCGCCACGCTGGGTGATCCAGCCTTCCAGGCGGTTTCTGAAACCGCGGACGAAAGGGCTCGAGTTGTAATTGGGTTCGTCATACAGGCTTTCGTTCATCGCCACTCGCAGGTCGTCCTCGGTTGGCAGTGAGCTGATCACTTGCCCGAACTGGCGTTTGAGGCCTGGCCCGGGCAAACCCTCTTCGTCATAGGACGGCACGGGCCAGTTCCCGTATTTGTGGGCAAAGACCCCATCCTGCACGCGAAACTGATCGGCTGGGTCGCCATCACCCCCCAGGAAACCCTGGCGCCACACCGGCGATTGTTCAGGGGCGGCCGCATCCTGCGTCCAGTCCCAATAAGGCAGCGTCACGCCGACGTTGATCGCTTGTAGATCCGCCTCGAACTGCATCAACATTTCACGGTGCCACGGCAGAAATGCCGGCCCCCGGTGAGCACCGTTACGGTAGTTGGGATCTTGGGGTTCGTTCGGGTAGACCGTGGCCTTCATGACGGCGTGATGCCAATGAACATACTTGTCGTAGACACCGGAACGCTTCATCGCCAATAACGTGTTGATAAACTCCAGTTGTTCCGTTGCGGTCAGTGCGCGAATTTCCTTGCGAATATTCATTGCATAACTCCCTTGTCGGAATAGCCATGGAACAGGCCGGAACCCTCGGCAGGCTCCTTCAGGGAATCTATGAGACCGGGCACGCGGCGGTCTACTGTCAAAAATAACAGGTCGAGCACGTTCCCGACGGGTGGACGGCGGCCGTCTCAGCCCTCGACCCTGATACTATTGCGGCCTCTCTTTTTTGCCCCAAGGCGACCCAATGACTCTCTGCGGCATCGAAATCAAAGGCAGCGAAGCCATCATCGCCGTTGCCTCCCTGAACAATCAGACGCTGACCCACGTCGCCCTGGCCACCAAGAAAATCGCCCTCGAAGACGACGATGACGCGGCCAACGTCAAAGCCTTCGCCGCCCAGGTGAAGGCGTTCGTGCAGGACAACGCCATCGAACGCATCGCCATCAAGAAGCGCAGCAAAAAAGGCGAATTCGCCGGCGGCCCGACCACGTTCAAGATTGAAGGGGTGTTTCAACTGCTGGAGGGGGTTGAAGTGACGCTGCTGTCGCCGCAGACCATCAATGCGCAGAACAAGAAGCACAATTTCGATCTGCCGGCGATGCTGAACAAGTACCAGCATGAAGCCTTCAAGGCGGCGTGTTCGGCCCTGATAAAGCAATAGGCACACCGGCAATTTACTGTGGGAGGGGGCAAGCCCCCGATGGCGGTGTGTCAGCCACTCAGGTGCCGCTGATCCACCGTCATCGGGGGCAAGCCCCCTCCCACATTTGATCTTTGTCGCTTACAGGAGAAGGGGTGTACCAGCATGAAGCCTTCAAGGCGGCGTGTTCGGCCCTGATAAAGCAATAAGCACACCGACAATTCAGTGTGGGAGGGGGCTTGCCCCCGATGGCGGTGTGTCAGCCACTCAGGTGCCGCTGATCCACCGTCATCGGGGGCAAGCCCCCTCCCACATTTGATCTTGGTCGCTTACAGGAGAAGGGGTGTAGTACCAGCATGAAGCCTTCAAGGCGGCGTGTTCGGCCCTGATAAAGCAATAGGCACACCGACAATTTACTGTGGGAGGGGGCTTGCCCCCTCCCACATTGGCTGTGTGGTGTGTTTAGCCGGGTGTGCGGTGCTTGTGCAGCAGCCAGTCGCCGAAGGACTTGTCTTCCAGGGCATAACCGCCGCGGCTGGACTTCCATACCAGTTCCTTGTCACGCAGGGCATCGATACACGCCTGGATGGTCTGAGTGCCGGGCACCACGTCGCTGCCCATCTCCTCCAGCGCCTTGCTGACCGCAGTGAGGGTGCTGTCGGTGAACGGGGCGAAGGGTTGATTGTGTTGCGAACGCTCCACCATCACTTGCAGCACGGCACGTTGCGCAAGGGTGAGGGCGTTCCAGGCGCTTTCGAATTCGTTCCAGACGCCGGCGCGCAGCACTTCCGCGCGGCTGTGCAGCAACTGGCCCAGGTTGCTCGCCTCGCCCAACTCCAGGGCCACTTCACCGATGATGGTGCGCAGCATCTCGGGGCGCCGGCCTACCAACTCAAACGCTTCGTCGATATCCGCCGCGTTGAATTGGTTGGTCTCGGCCAGGTGCGCGTTGAGATGCGCGGTGTAAGCCTGAGTGAACGCCTTACCCAGCAACGGAAACGGCGTGATGCTGGAGCCGAAGAACGGCTGGCTTTTGCCCAGCACCAAATGAGCGAGCTTGTCGCGGTTAGAGCCGGTGAACACCAGGTGTAAGCCACTGCCCTCGCCTTCGCGGCCCTGGTTGAGCTGGTCGCGTGCGGCCTTGAGGGCGAACATGGCGTTGATGCCCGCTTCGGTGGTGAGCGCGTGCTGGGCTTCATCAATCACCAGCACCACGGTTTTCTCGGCGGCGCGGTGAAGTAATTCCAGTGCTTGCGTAAGGGTCGCGCCCACGGGCAGTTGAGGCTTGGTGAAGTCCCAGGACAAGGTGCGCAGGAAGCTGAGTTTTTCGATGCCGATGTTCTTCGCCAGTTTGCGGATGCCCTTTTCGAAAGGCACCAACGCACCGGCAATGGCGCTGGAAATCAGCTCGGCGGGATCTTTCTCCTTGTCGGCCCACAGGTCCACATACACCGTCAGCCAACCCCGAGCCTGGCACTCGGGGAGAAGGTCTTCGCGCAGAAAAGTACTTTTGCCGGTACGACGCGGCGCCGCGAGAAACAGGCCAGAGGTGAAATCCTGGATACCCACGCCCACCAGGCCATCGGCAATACTGCTTGCCAGGGTGGGGCGGCGGAACACAAAACCGCTGGGCTTGGACATGCTTTTATACTCAATTATTGAACTAACTATAAATTATAGTCGTGAGTATAATTGACTATAATCGCCGGTCAAACCACCTCCCGTCGCCGATCCTCCCGCGGACACTTGGCAAACCGCGCCCGATAGCTGCGGGTGAAATACGACGGCGACTCAAAGCCGCAGGCAAGGCTCACTTCCAGCACGCTCATGTCGCTCTGGCGCAACAACTGCCGCGCTTTTTCCAGGCGCAGGCCGAGGTAGAAGTTGCTCGGCGTGTCGTTCAGATGCAGGCGAAACAGCCGCTCCAACTGGCGCCGCGTGACTTTGATCGCCTCGGCCAGGGCCAGGGTGCTCAACGGCGGTTCGGTGTGTTGTTCCATCTCGCCGATCACCTGCACCAACTTCTTGTTGTTGATGCCGTAGCGCGTGGCGATCTGCATGCGCTGGTGGTCTTTGCGCGGGCGGATGCGCCCGAGCACGAATTGCTCGGAGACCTGGATCGCCAGGTCGGGGCCGTGGGCCTGGGCGATCAGGTCGAGCATCAAGTCGATGGAAGCGGTGCCGCCGGCGCAGGTAATGCGGCGGCGGTCGATCTCGAACAGTTCCTGGGTCACGCTCAGGTGCGGATAGGCTTCCTTGAAGGCGTCGATGGCTTCCCAGTGCAGGGTCAGGCGGTGGCCGTCGAGCAGCCCGGCCTCGGCCAGGATGCAGGCGCCGGTGTCGATGGCGCCGAGGGTCACACCGTCATGGTCGAGGCGGCGCAGCCAATGTTCGAGGGCCGGGGTGGCGAATTCAAGCGGTTCGAAACCGGCGACCACCATCAGCGTCGCGCCTTTTTTCAGCGGCTCCAGCGCCGCGTCGGCGTTGACCGACATGCCATTGCTCGCCAGCACCGCGCCGCCGTCCGCGCTCAACACATGCCAGCGGTACAACTCGCCACGAAAGCGGTTGGCCACGCGCAGCGGTTCGAGCGCGGAGATAAAGCCGATGGCCGAGAACCCTGGCATCAGCAGAAAGTAGAAATCCTGGGACATGGTGCGCTCTCGTAGGACCGGCAGCGTGGTCACTGTGATACGCCAGTTCAACGGCCCATTCAAGAGCACAGGTCGCTGCAGTGCAAGAGCGGGTCGCCGCCGTGCGTTTTGTCGCCCCTCAAGCTGCGTAACGTGACCCCACGGCGCACAAAGACGCCGGCCCCCACAATAACGACCTGCCGAGGGAACCACCATGAACCGACTGATCAGCCGCTGCGTGCTCGCATTCAGCGCCAGCGCCATCTTGAGTACCAGCGTCTTCGCGGCCGATGCGCCATCCTGCCAGAACGTGCGTATGGGCGTGGTGAACTGGACCGACGTGATCGCCACCAGCGCCATGACCCAAGTGTTGCTCGATGGCCTCGGCTACAAGACCAAACAGACCAGCGCGTCCCAGCAAATCATCTTCGCCGGCATCCGCGACCAGCGCCTGGATTTGTTCCTCGGCTACTGGAACCCGCTGATGACCCAGACCATCGCCCCGTTCGTCGACGCCAAGCAGGTCAAGGTCCTCGATAAACCGAGCCTGGAAGACGCGCGTGCGACCCTGGCGGTGCCGACTTATCTGGCCGACAAAGGCCTGAAAACCTTCGCCGACATCGCCAGGTTCGAGAAAGAACTGGGCGGCAAGCTCTACGGCATCGAGCCGGGCTCGGGTGCCAACACCCAGATCAAGGCGATGATCGCCAAGAACCAGTTCGGCCTGGGCAAATTCCAGCTGGTGGAGTCCAGCGAAGCGGGCATGCTCGCCGCCGTCGACCGCGCGGTGCGTCGCAAGGAAGCCGTGGTGTTCTTCGGCTGGGCGCCGCACCCGATGAACGTCAACATCGCGATGACCTACCTCACCGGCAGCGAAGATGCCCTGGGCCCGAACGAAGGCATGGCCACCGTGTGGAGCGTCACCTCGCCGACCTATGCCGAGCAGTGCCCCAACGTCCACAAGCTGCTGACCAACCTGACCTTCACCGCCGCCGACGAGAGCCGAATGATGCAGCCGTTGCTGGAACACAAGGACGCCTTCGAGTCCGCCAAGCAGTGGCTCAAGGACCACCCGCAAGACCAGGCGCGCTGGCTCGAAGGCGTGACCACCTTCGACGGCAAACCGGCGGCCGCCAACCTGCAACTGACCAGCAAATAACGGTATTCGACGCACCGTTTCGCGGTCGTGCCTGACCGCGAACGGCCTCGCTACGCCTTGAAATCACGCCTGTAAGGAACCTGCCCCATGAACCACGACGTCATCATCACCTGCGCACTCACCGGTGCTGGCGACACGAGCGCCAGAAGCCCCCATGTACCGGTCACCCCCAAACAAATCGCCGCCGCCGCCGTGGAAGCCGCCAAGGCTGGCGCCACTGTCGTTCACTGCCATGTGCGCAACCCCGAGACCGGCAAGTTCAGCCGCGACGTCGCCTTGTACCGCGAAGTGATGGAGCGTATCCGTGAGGCCGACATCGACATCATCGTCAACCTCACCGCCGGCATGGGCGGCGACCTGGAGATCGGCGGCGGCGAGACGCCCATGGCATTCGGCCCCAACACCGACCTGGTCGGCCCGCTGACCCGCCTGGCCCATGTGGAAGCGCTGCTGCCGGAAATCTGCACGCTGGACTGCGGCACGCTGAACTTCGGCGATGGTGACACCATTTACGTGTCCACCCCGGCGCAACTGCGGGCCGGCGCCAAACGCATTCAGGCACTGGGCGTAAAAGCCGAGCTGGAAATCTTCGACACCGGCCACCTGTGGTTCGCCAAGCAGATGATCAAGGAAGGCCTGCTCGACGACCCGCTGTTCCAACTGTGCCTGGGCATCCCGTGGGGCGCGCCGGCCGACACCACCACCATGAAAGCCATGGTCGACAACCTGCCTGCCGACGCGGTGTGGGCCGGCTTCGGCATCGGCCGCATGCAAATGCCGATGGCGGCGCAGGCGGTGCTGCTCGGCGGCAACGTGCGCGTCGGGCTGGAAGACAACCTGTGGCTGGACAAAGGCGTGCTGGCCACCAACGGTCAACTGGTGGAACGCGCCAGTGAAATCCTCAGCCGCCTGGGCGCGCGGGTCATGACCCCGGCCGAAGGGCGCCTGAAAATGGGCCTCAAAAAACGCGGCTAACCCCCCAACCCAAACCGAATCAAAACCTGTGGGAGGGGGCTTGCCCCCGATAGCGGTGTATCAGCAGCGAATGCATCGACTGGTACACCGCTATCGGGGGCAAGCCCCCTCCCACAGGGGAACATCACCTTATTCAGGAATGTCGCCATGCGTTTTATTACAGATATCAAAACCTTCGCCGCCCTCGGCAGCGGTGTGATCGGCAGCGGTTGGGTGTCCCGCGCCCTGGCCCACGGCCTCGATGTGGTGGCCTGGGACCCGGCGCCCGGTGCCGAAGCCGCGCTGCGCCAACGCGTCGCCAATGCCTGGGGCGCCCTGGAGAAACAAGGCCTGGCTCCCGGCGCATCGCAGGACCGCCTGCGTTTTGTCGCCACGATCGAGGCGTGCGTGAAAGACGCCGACTTCATCCAGGAAAGCGCCCCGGAACGCCTGGAGCTGAAACTGGAGCTGCACAGCAAAATCAGCGCGGCCGCCAAGCCGAATGCGTTGATCGGCTCCAGTACCTCGGGCCTGTTGCCCAGCGAATTCTATGAAGGCTCGACCCACCCTGAACGCTGCGTCGTCGGTCACCCGTTCAACCCGGTGTACCTGCTGCCGCTGGTGGAAGTGGTGGGCGGCAAACACACCGCGCCCGAGGCGATCCAGGCGGCGATCCAGGTGTATGAATCCCTCGGCATGCGCCCGTTGCATGTGCGCAAGGAAGTCCCCGGTTTTATCGCCGACCGCCTGCTCGAAGCCCTGTGGCGTGAGGCGCTGCACCTGGTCAACGATGGCGTTGCCACCACCGGCGAGATCGACGACGCAATCCGTTTTGGCGCCGGCTTGCGCTGGTCGTTCATGGGCACGTTCCTGACCTACACCCTGGCCGGCGGCGATGCCGGGATGCGGCACTTCATGGCGCAGTTCGGCCCGGCGTTGCAGTTGCCGTGGACCCACCTGCCGGCGCCGGAGCTGACCGACAAGTTGATCGACGATGTGGTCGACGGCACCCGCGAGCAGTTGGGTAACCACAGCATTTCGGCGCTGGAGCGCTATCGTGATGATTGTCTGTTGGCGGTGCTGGAAGCGGTGAAGACCACTAAAGCCAAGCACGGCATGACCTTCGCCGAATAAGGAAACCCCCAGCATGCCTGCACTGACCACCTACACCACCCAGGTCCACCCCGACTGGGTCGACTACAACGGCCACCTGCGCGACGCGTTCTACCTGCTGATCTTCAGCTACGCCACCGACGCGTTGATGGACACCCTCGGCCTGGACAGCGAAAACCGCGCCGCCAGCGGCCATTCGCTGTTCACCCTGGAGCTGCACCTGAACTACCTGCACGAAGTGAAACTCGGCGCCGACGTGGAGGTGCGGACCCAACTGATCGCCCACGATGCCAAGCGCCTGCACCTCTATCACAGCCTGCACCGGGTGAGCGACGACAAGGAACTGGCGGGCAACGAACAGATGCTGCTGCACGTCGACCTCGCCGGGCCGCGCTCGGCGCCGTTCACCGAGGCGACACTGGAACGCCTCGCGGCCATCCGCGCCACGCAAGTCGACCTGCCCACTCCCGCCCTCCTCGGCCGCGTCATTGGCCTGCCCGCGCCAAATGGCCCGAAAACGACCTGTTCATAGCCATCCGAGCCATTCGTGCATTCTGCCCTTGCCGACCGCCTGGTCGGCTACCAGAATCCAGATCGATCCCCCCGCTCCCTTCACCAGGATAAACGTCATGATGCATGCGGATTTGATTGACCAGGATGACCTGCTGAGCAAACTGCGCTCGCTCGGTTTCGAGGTGTCCAGCGGCGCCAGCGCCGAGCAGGCCTGTGAGTGTGCGGTACGCGGTTTGAGCGAAGCGCGGGCCAAGGCGCTCAAGGGCATGGTCGAGCAGATGTACAGCGGCAGTGCGACGATTCTGCCGGCGGTGCGGCAGGCGATCGACAGGCAGTTATTGCCGGCGCTGATGCAGTTCAAACAGAACTCCGGCGTCTGACAGACCGCTATCGGGGGCAAGCCCCCTCCCACACTCGAATTGTGAATACAGTCAAATGTGGGAGGGGGCTTGCCCCCGATGCAGGCGACTCGGTCTAGAGCCTCACACTGGCAAACGTCGACTCATTGCGCGCCTGGCTCAACGCCGACATCGGCCCCGACAACGGGGACAACACCAACGCCGGCGGAATCGGCATCATCGCCACCTGCTGGGTGGTGTTGGAACCGACGCGCTCATCCCGTGGCGGAATACCGAAGTATTCGCGGTAGCACTTGGAGAAGTGCGGCGTGGACACGAACCCGCACACCGACGCCACTTCGATGATCGACATCGGCGTTTGCTTGAGCAACTGCCGTGCGCGAATCAGGCGCAGCTTGAGGTAGTAGCGCGACGGCGAGCAGTGCAGGTATTTCTGGAACAGCCGCTCCAGCTGGCGCCGCGACACGGCGACGTACACCGCCAGCTCATCCAGGTCGATCGGCTCTTCGAGGTTGGCTTCCATCAGCGCGACGATTTCCTGCAACTTCGGCTGGTTGGTGCCGAGCATGTGCTTGAGCGGCACACGCTGGTGATCCTGTTCGTTGCGGATGCGCTCGTACACGAACATCTCGGAGATCGCCGCCGACAGTTCACGGCCGTGGTCGCGGCTGATCAGGTGCAGCATCATGTCCAGCGGCGCGGTGCCGCCGGAGCTGGTGAAGCGGTTGCGGTCGAGGGTGAACAGGCGGGTGCTCATCGACACGCGCGGGAAGGCTTCCTGCATCGACGCCAGGCATTCCCAGTGCACGCTGCAATCGAAGCCATCGAGCAGCCCGGCGCAGGCCAGGGCCCAACTGCCGGTACATACCGCGCCGAGGCGACGGGACTGACGCGCCTGGCTTTGCAGCCACGACACATGTTCACGGGTGACGGTGCGCTGGATACCCACGCCGCCGCACACGATGACGGTGTCCAGGGCCGGGGCTTTGTGCATGGCGGCATCGGGGGTGATTTGCAGACCGTCGCTGGCCCACACCTGGTTGCCGTCGACACTCAGGGTTGTCCAGCGATACAACTCGCGCCCGGACAACTGGTTGGCCATGCGCAGCGGTTCCACTGCCGAAGCCAGGGAAATCAGCGTGAAATTGTCCAGCAGCAGAAAGCCGATGGATTGAGGCGCACGGTTCTGGGGTTGGGCCCCGGAGTTGAACGACGTCATCGCGGTATCTCCTCACACAAAGCGGGTGATGGCCTCAGGCGAGGCTCTTGTTATTGCGCTCGTCTCTGATGCAGAGAGAGGCGTTGAGTTGATAGAGCAATTGCCATGCCTAAATTTGAATGGCCATTCAATAACTCCTGAAAACGACCTCTTGATGTGTCTAGACAAGCCCCTGTACGAAGTGCGGAATATGCCCCGAATCGGCGGCGCAAACGGCCCCGTTCAAGGGCTGTGAGCAGATCGGTAGCACTTGTGGGTAGGCGCTTTGAGGGCGAAGCAAGCGTCTGTCACCGCAGGCACGGGTGACGGGTGGTCGGAGGGGAAATCGTTTGGGGGCTACTTATCTGTTTGCGACGCGCTAAAAGGTGGCGCTTTTGGTTTTGGTGTTCACTTTATGAGCAGGGTTGTTTGGACTGGCGCTATCGGGGGCAAGTCGAATCGTCGCACCGCCCCTCCCACACTCGACCGAGTTCACAATTCAAAATGTGGGAGGGGGCTTGCCCCCGATAGCGGCGACGCGGTCTCAACACTCAACCGCACTGACCGCCAACCCACCCCGCGACGTCTCTTTGTACTTGTCATGCATGTCCGCCCCCGTATCGCGCATGGTGCGGATCACCCGGTCGAGGGAGATAAAGTGCTGGCCGTCGCCGCGCAGGGCCATCTGCGCGGCGTTGATCGCCTTCACCGCGGCAATCGCGTTGCGCTCGATACACGGCACTTGTACCAGGCCGCCCACCGGGTCGCAGGTCAGGCCGAGGTTGTGTTCCAGGCCGATTTCGGCGGCGTTGCACAGTTGCTCCGGGGTGGCGCCGAGGATCTCCGCCAACCCCGCCGCCGCCATGGCGCAGGCTGAGCCGACCTCGCCCTGGCAGCCGACTTCGGCGCCGGAGATCGAGGCGTTCTTCTTGCACAGAATGCCCACCGCCGCCGCGCTGAGCAGGTAGTCGACCACGTTGGCTTCGGTGACGTCGTCGCTGAACTTCATAAAGTAGTGCAGCACCGCCGGGATGATCCCCGCCGCGCCATTGGTCGGCGCGGTGACCATGCGCCCGCCGGCGGCGTTTTCTTCGTTGACCGCGAGGGCGAACAGGTTGACCCACTCCATCGCGCTCAAGGTCGAGCCGATCACGTTGGGTTTGCTCAACTCCAGCAAACTGCGGTGCAACTTGGCGGCGCGACGGCGCACATTCAGGCCGCCGGGCAGGATGCCTTCGTGCTTGAGGCCCTGCTCGACGCACGCCTGCATGGCGCGCCAGAGCGTCATCAGGCCGCTGCGGATTTCATCCTCGGAGCGCCAGACTTTTTCGTTGGCCAGCATCAGCTCGGCGACGCGCAGGTTATGGCTCTTGCACAGTTGCAGCAGCTCCACCGCGCTGGAGAATTCATAGGGCAATGCGCTGCGGTCCATATCCGCCACGCCGCTTTGCGCCTGGGCTTCATCCACCACAAAGCCGCCGCCGACGGAGTAGTAGGTGTCGCGGTGCAACTCGCCGTCAGCACCGAACACCACCAGGGTCATGGCATTGGGGTGGAACGGTAGGTTTTCGTCGAGCAGGCGCATGTCCCGCGCCCACACGAAAGGCACCGGTAAACGCCCGTCCAGCAGCAGCGTGTCGGTCTCGCGCAGAGTATGGATACGCAGGCCGATCTGCGCCGGATCGATTGCGTCCGGCCACTCGCCCATCAGGCCCATGATGGTTGCGGTGTCGCTGCCGTGGCCGATGCCGGTGGCCGACAATGAGCCGTAGAGCTGAACTTCGACGCGCCGCACCTGTTCCAACCATTCACGTTCACGCAACCGTTGAACGAACAACGCTGCGGCGCGCATGGGGCCGACGGTGTGAGAACTCGAAGGCCCGATGCCGATCTTGAACAGGTCGAAAACACTGATAGCCATTGCCGTGGAACTCCTCGATAAGCACAGGCCAGGCTTGAACGAGGTGCTACGCTCAGATCGCCCAGATGGCGGCATCATCAGGCTTTTATCCGCCATCACGGCGTCTCACACCGACGCAACCATGCTCATCAGCGTCGCTCACGAACAAGGGCCTGTTTTGGGCGTTTTTAGCGGTGCAGATGGGTAAAAACAGCGGTTTTACCTTAGGAAAAATCTGTAAACGACGTCACCGACACTGGATGCGACCCTGCCTGTACTGGATACGACGCCCCCTGTAGGCGTCAGATTTTCACTGGTACATGATCAGTCTCGACTCGTTGGCAAGGCACCGTGCCGCCGCCTCAAAGCACGTTCCAACCGCAACACTTATAAAGCGCGGCGAATGCCGCCAGAAAGTACACAGGAGTCTAGCCCCATGAAAGGTTCACCCTCGTTGTTGTTGGCCGCCATGCTGAGTCTGCCAGTCCTGGCGCACGCTGCAGAACCGGCACAATGTCAGACCGTCAACTTCTCCGATGTCGGCTGGACCGACATCACCGTCACGACCGCGACCACCAGCGAAATCCTCAAGGGCCTCGGCTACAAGCCGCGCACCACGATGATTTCGGTGCCGGTGACCTACAAGTCCCTGGCCGACGGCAAGAACATGGACATCTTCCTCGGCAACTGGATGCCGACCATGGAAAACGACATCAAGGCATACCGTGATGCCGGCACCGTGGAAACCGTGCGCGCCAACCTGGAAAACGCCAAGTACACCCTGGCCGTTCCCGAGGCGCTGTATGACAAAGGCCTGAAAGACTTCGCCGATATCGCCAAATTCAAGGATGAGCTGGAAGGCAAAATCTACGGCATCGAACCCGGCAACGACGGCAACCGCACCATTCAAACCCTGATCGACAAGGACGCGTTCGGCTTGAAGTCGGCCGGTTTCAAAGTCGTCGAGTCCAGCGAAGCCGGGATGCTGTCGCAGGTCGAACGCGCCACCAAGCGCGGCAAGGCCATCGTGTTCCTCGGCTGGGAACCGCACCCGATGAACACCCGCTTCAAGATGAAATACCTGACCGGGGGTGACGACTCGTTCGGTCCCAACTACGGCCAGGCCACCATCTACACCAACGTGCGCAAGGGCTACACCCAGGAATGCAGCAACGTCGGCCAGTTGCTGAAAAACCTGTCGTTCACCCTGAACATGGAAAGCACCCTGATGGGTAACGTCCTGGACGACAAGATGAAACCCGACGCCGCGGCCAAGGCCTGGCTGAAGAAGAACCCGCAAGTGCTCGATACCTGGCTTGCCGGTGTCACCACCGTCGATGGCAAACCAGGTCTGGAGGCCGTCAAAGCTTACCTCGCCAAGTAATCCCTGCTGACCCCGGGCTGGTGCGCTGGCCCGGGATGTTTTCCCCTTCGCATGTGGACATTCACTACCATGCTGACTGAACAGAAAATCCCACTAGGCCAGTACATCGCTGCCTTCGTCGAATGGTTGACCCAACACGGTGCCAACTACTTCGACGCAATCGCATCGACCCTGGAAACGATGATCCACGGCGTGACGTTCGCGCTGACCTGGTTCAATCCGCTGGCATTGATCGGTCTGATTGCGCTGCTGGCTCACTTCATTCAACGTAAATGGGGCCTGACTGTTTTTGTCATCGCCTCCTTCCTGCTGATCCTCAACCTGGGGTACTGGCAGGAAACCATGGAAACCCTCGCGCAGGTGCTGTTCGCCACCCTGGTCTGCGTGGTCATCGGCGTGCCGCTGGGCATTGTTGCCGCGCACAAACCGATGTTCTACACCCTGATGCGGCCGGTGCTCGATCTGATGCAGACCGTACCGACCTTCGTCTACCTCATCCCTACCCTGACCCTCTTCGGGCTGGGTGTGGTGCCCGGGTTGATTTCCACGGTGGTGTTCGCGATTGCCGCGCCGATCCGCCTGACCTACCTGGGTATCCGTGATGTACCGCAAGAGTTGATGGACGCCGGCAAAGCCTTCGGCTGCTCGCGCCGTCAATTGCTCTCGCGCATTGAACTGCCCCACGCCATGCCGAGCATTGCTGCCGGCATTACCCAATGCATCATGCTGTCGCTGTCGATGGTGGTGATCGCCGCCCTGGTGGGTGCCGATGGCCTCGGCAAGCCGGTGGTCAACGCACTGAACACCGCCGACATCGCCCTGGGCTTTGAAGCCGGCCTGGCGATCGTGCTGCTGGCCATCATGCTCGACCGCATCTGCAAACAACCCGACGCCAGAGTAGGGGGTGATGCATGAGCATTATCCGATTCGACAATGTCGACGTGATCTTTTCCAAAGACCCACGCGAAGCGCTCAAGCTGCTGGACCAGGGCATGAGCCGTAACGAGATCCTGAAAAAGACCGGCCAGATCGTCGGCGTTGAAAAAGCCAGCCTGGATGTGGAAAAAGGCGAGATCTGTGTGCTGATGGGCCTGTCGGGCTCCGGCAAGTCGAGCCTGCTGCGCTGCATCAACGGCCTCAACACCGTCAGCCGTGGCCAGTTGTTCGTCGAGCATGAAGGGCGCCAGATCGACATCGCCTCCTGCACCCCGGCCGAGCTGAAAATGATGCGTACCAAACGCATCGCCATGGTATTCCAGAAGTTCGCCCTGATGCCCTGGCTGACCGTGCGCGAGAACATCAGCTTCGGCCTCGAAATGCAGGGCCGCCCGGAGAAAGACCGGCGCAAGCTGGTGGACGAAAAGCTCGAACTGGTGGGCCTGAGCCAATGGCGTAACAAGAAGCCGGACGAACTCTCCGGCGGCATGCAGCAGCGCGTCGGCCTGGCGCGGGCGTTGGCGATGGACGCCGACATCCTGCTGATGGACGAACCCTTCTCCGCCCTCGACCCGCTGATCCGCCAAGGCCTGCAGGACGAGTTGCTGGAGCTGCAAAACAAGCTGAGCAAGACCATCGTGTTCGTCAGCCACGACCTCGACGAAGCCCTCAAGCTCGGCAGCCGCATCGCGATCATGAAAGACGGCAAGATCATCCAGTACAGCGTGCCGGAAGAGATCGTGCTGAACCCGGCGGACGATTATGTGCGTACCTTCGTCGCACATACCAACCCGCTGAACGTGCTGTGCGGGCGCAGCCTGATGCGGACGCTGGACAACTGCAAACGCATCAACGGCTCGGTGTGCCTCGATCCGGGCGGCGACTCGTGGCTCGACCTGGCCGAAGGCAACACCATCCGGGGCGCACGCCAGAATGGCGCGGTGATGAACCTGCAGAACTGGGCACCGGGGCAACCCGTGGAAGGCCTGGGCCGCCTGCCGACACTGGTGGACTCGAATATCGGCATGCGCGATGCGCTGCAGATCCGCTACCAGACGGGCAACAAGCTGGTGTTGCACGACAACAACCAGGTGGTGGGGATCCTGGGGGACAGCGAGCTCTACCATGCCCTGCTGGGCAAGAACCTGGGCTAACAAACACCGCATAACCCATTGGAGAAACAGGGTCAAAATGTGGGAGGGGGCTTGCCCCCGATAGCGGTGTATCAGTAACAGACGAGCTGACTGACACACTGCAATCGGGGGCAAGCCCCCTCCCACATTTTTTGCCCCAGTGGTGTCAGTGGGGACACCACCAGGCTTCAACCATCAGCTATAGACACGGCCAAGGAGCTGCCGATGGCTTTCAAACTGATCGAGCACATCCCGGGTGATCTGTTCCTGGGCGAAGCCCATCAGGTCGTACTCCTGAGGCCCGTTGTGCAGGTACACCTCGGCCCGGTAGTAACGGGCGCGCTCCGCCTCGGGCAGTTCGTCCGACGCCACCGCGTAGCCGTCCAGGCTCACTTCGTAGACAAACGGGTTGCCCTCTTCCATCTCGATACGCACGCCGATGCAACGCTTGGATTTGCCCAACAGGGTCTGCACATCCAGCCCCTGGTCGCGCAACGCCTTCGTCGCGTCTTCCAGTGCCGGCGTGACGTGCTTGTCCATAAAGCGCTGCACCGTGGCCTGGCTCGGTTGCAGGTCCAGGGCGGTCAAGCGCTCGCTGAAACCACGACGGCCACGCTCGGCCAATTGCGCCTGCTCCAGTTCCGTCGCCATGTCCTGGCGCATCGCCTTGTGCAAACCGAACATAAAGACAATCAGCACCACCGAGAACGGCAGCCCCGCCAGCACCACCATGGTTTGCATGGCTTCGAAGTTACCCGCAAACAGCAGGCCGATAGTCACCAGGGTGATCACCGCCGACCAGAAGATCCGCAGCCAGTGCGGCGCGTCTTCGTCCACGTTGCCGCCTTTGCAGGAAAGGTTGGCCATCATCACCGCGCCGGAGTCCGCCGGGGTCAGGAACAGCACGAAGCCGACAAAGATCGACACGCCGATGACGATTTTCGACGCCGGGTAATGCTCCAGCAATTGGTAGATGGCCATCGACGGTTGTTCCAGCGCCGTCTTGCCCAACGCCACCGCGCCCTGGTTCAACACCAGGTCCAGCGCCGAATTACCGAAGATCGACAACCACGCCAGGGTGAAGCCCAGCGGGATCAGCAGCACGCCGGCCACCAGTTCACGCACCGTGCGACCCCGGGAAATCCGTGCGATGAACATGCCCACGAACGGCGCCCAGGAAATCCACCAGGCCCAGTAGAACAGGGTCCACAGGCCCATCCAGCGTTCGGTCTTGTCGGCGTCGCCTTCGTACACATACAGGTCGAAGGTTTTCAGGAGGATGCCGTTGAGGTAGTCACCGGTGTTCTGCACCAGGCCGTTGAGCAGGTGCAGGGTCGGGCCGAACAACAGCACGAAGATCAGCAAACCGCTGAACAACACGATGTTGAGGTTGGACAGGCGACGAATGCCGTTCTCCACCCCCGACACGGCGGCAATGGTCGCCACAGTGCTCATCACGATGATCACGATCAGCAGGTTGGTGTTGCTGTGCTGCATGCCGAACAGGTTTTCCAGGCCGGACGACACCTGCATCGCGCCGATACCGAGGTTGGTCACCAGGCCCAGCAGGGTCACGAACATGCCGAACCCGTCCACCGCGTGGCCGGCCGCGCCTTTGACCCAACGCTCGCCCACCAGCGGGTACAACGCCGAGCGCAGGGCCAGAGGCTGGTTATGGCGATACGCGAAGTACGCCACGGCCAGGCCGACCAGCGCATAGATCGCCCAGCCGTGCAGGCCCCAGTGCAGGAAGGTCAATTGCAGCGCCTGGCGCGCCGCGCCGTTGCTGGCGGCCGCGCCTTCGGGCGGGTTGAAGTAATGGTCCAACGGCTCCGATGCGCCGAAATACAGCAACGAGATGCCGATACCCGACGAAAACAGCATGCCGGCCCAGGCGCCGTAGCTGAAGTCCGGGGTGTCGTCCTTGCTGCCCAGCTTCAGCTTGCCGTAGGACGAAAACGCCAGGCCGACCACGAACACCAGGTAGGCCGCGATCACCAGCATGTAGTACCAGCCGAAGCTTTTCGATAACCACGCCTGCGCCACGCCGAGCATCCGGCCGGCCTCTTGCGGGGCGATGATCAAAATGGCGGTCAGCAACAGAATCAGTGCGGTGGAGGTGTAGAACACCCAACCGTTGACCCGCACCTTTTCCGGTGGGGTTTTTATTAGAGAGGCAGAACTCATGGCGCAGATGCTCCAGGCAGTGCGAGAGAGAAACACAAGGCAGCGGTGATCCCGTGCTCATCGATTTTTCGGCAGTCGACGGACGGGTGTTATAAAGACACCCCGAAAATTCTTGAGCCCGCCGAGGCGGTGTTCAGGCTCTGAAATGGCCTGTTTCAAGGGTTTTCACAGGTGTCAGATGTCGCCACCTACCTGTAGGAAATACCGGCAGGCAGCGACCATTTGTCGCAGAGCTTATTCTTTGTTGATTGAACGTTCAATCAAAACAAAATAGACTGGCCATCGAGTCGACGGACGTCATCGCCCGCCGGCAGGCCTGAGGAGAGGTACTCCATGCCCAAGGTCGGTATGCAACCCATACGCCGCCAACAACTGATCGAAGCCACGCTGACGGCCATCGATCAAGTCGGAATGGGAGATGCCAGCATTGCGCTGATCGCCCGTTTGGCCGGCGTTTCGAACGGCATCATCAGTCACTACTTCAAGGACAAGAACGGCCTGATCGCGGCCACGATGCGGTACTTGATGAATGTGCTGATCGAGAACGTCCACGAACGGCGACAAGCGTTGACGGAGGACACGCCACGGGCGCACCTCCAAGTGATCATCGGCGGCAACTTCGACGCCAGCCAGGTCAACGGCCCGGCAATGAAAACCTGGTTGGCCTTCTGGGCGACCAGCATGCACCACCCGTCTTTGCACAGGTTGCAGCGGATCAACGATCACCGCCTGTATTCCAACCTGTGCTGCCAGTTCCGCCGCGTGTTGCCGCTGCCGGATGCACGCAGCGCAGCCCGAGGCCTGGCGGCCTTGATCGACGGTTTGTGGTTGCGCGGCGCCCTGTCGGGAGATGAATTCGACACGGCGCAGGCGCAACGGATCGCTTACGAATACATGGATTTCCAATTGGCCAAGCAGGTGAGTTAGAGCACACATAACCGCTCAACCCCTGAACCTCCACTGATCGGTGTTGCCAGACTCTTATTGGCCACCCCTCAGTGGTTAACGCCAACCACTTATGCACTTGCGAGGACTTTATGGCCCGTTTCGACCTGCAAAAACTCTACATTGACGGCGGCTACAGCGACGCTGGCAGCGATGCCACCTTCGAAGCCATCAACCCGGCTAACGGTGAAGTTCTCGCCCAAGTGCAACGCGCAACGTTCGATGACGTTGAACGTGCCGTGGTCAGCGCTGAAAAAGGCCAGAAAATCTGGGCCGCCATGACCGCCATGGAGCGTTCGCGCATCCTGCGTCGTGCCGTCGACATCCTGCGCGAGCGCAATGACGAACTGGCCGCCCTGGAAACCCTGGACACCGGTAAATCCTTCTCCGAAACCAAGTACGTCGACATCGTCACCGGCGCCGACGTGCTGGAATATTACGCGGGCCTGGTGCCAGCCATCGAAGGCGAGCAGATCCCGCTGCGCGACACCTCGTTCGTCTACACCCGCCGCGAGCCGCTGGGCGTGGTCGCCGGTATCGGCGCGTGGAACTACCCGATCCAGATCGCCCTGTGGAAATCCGCACCGGCCCTGGCCGCCGGTAACGCGATGATCTTCAAACCCAGCGAAGTCACCTCGCTGACCACCCTGAAACTGGCGGAGATCTACACCGAGGCCGGCGTTCCGGCCGGTGTGTTCAACGTGTTGACCGGCAGCGGCCGCGAAGTCGGCACCTGGCTGACCGAGCACCCGCGCATCGAGAAAGTCTCGTTCACCGGCGGCACCGACACCGGCAAGAAAGTCATGGCCAGCGCCTCCAGCTCTTCGCTCAAGGAAGTGACCATGGAACTGGGCGGCAAGTCGCCGCTGATCGTGTTCGAGGACGCCGACCTGGATCGCGCCGCCGACATCGCGATGATGGCCAACTTCTACAGCTCCGGTCAGGTCTGCACCAACGGTACTCGCGTGTTCGTGCCCAAGCACCTGCAAGCCGCGTTCGAAGCCAAGATCGCCGAACGTGTTGCGCGCATCCGCATCGGCGACCCGCAGGACGACAACACCAACTTCGGCCCGCTGGTCAGCTTCGCCCACATGGAAAGCGTGCTCGGCTACATCGCCAAGGGCAAGGCCGAAGGCGCTCGCGTGCTGTGCGGCGGCGACCGCCTGACCGACGGCGACTTCGCCAAAGGCGCCTTTGTTGCCCCGACCGTGTTCACCGACTGCACCGACGAAATGACCATCGTCCGTGAAGAAATCTTCGGCCCGGTGATGAGCATCCTCACCTACGAGACTGAAGAAGAAGTGATCCGCCGCGCCAACGACACCGACTTCGGCCTCGCCGCCGGCCTGGTGACCAAGGACCTGAACCGCGCCCACCGCGTGATTCATCAACGGGAAGCGGGCATCTGCTGGATCAATGCCTGGGGCGAGTCCGACGCGAAAATGCCGGTCGGTGGCTACAAGCAGTCGGGCGTGGGCCGTGAGAACGGGATCAGCTCGCTGAACAACTTCACCCGCATCAAATCGGTACAGGTCGAGTTGGGCGATTACGCCTCGGTGTTCTAAAGCCTGAGCCTTGCGTTGCCTGTGAGGCCGCTATCGGGGGCAAGCCCCCTCCCACATTTGAATTGTGAATACCTTCAAAGGTGGGAGGGGGCTTGCCCCCGATGAGGCCCGACCTGACCACACTTCAAAGAGGGTGCATTCAATGTCCCAAGAATACGATTACATCATTGTGGGTGCCGGCTCCGCCGGTAACACCCTGGCGACCCGTCTGACCGAAGACGAAGGCGTCACCGTCCTGCTGCTGGAAGCCGGCGGCCCGGATTACCGTCTCGACTTCCGCACCCAGATGCCCGCCGCCCTGGCGTTCCCGCTGCAGGGCCGTCGCTACAACTGGGCCTACGAGACCGATCCAGAACCGCACATGGACGGCCGTCGCATGGAATGCGGGCGCGGCAAGGGCCTGGGCGGTTCCTCGCTGATCAACGGCATGTGCTACATCCGTGGCAACGCCATGGACTACGACAACTGGTCGAAACTGCCCGGCCTGGAAGACTGGACCTACCTCGACTGCCTGCCGTATTTCCGTAAAGCCGAAACCCGCGACATCGGCCCCAACGACTACCACGGCGGCGACGGCCCGGTCAGCGTGACCACGCCCAAGGCCGGCAACAACCCACTGTTCCACGCCATGGTCGAAGCCGGCGTACAGGCCGGTTACCCGCGTACCGAAGACTTGAACGGCTACCAGCAGGAAGGCTTCGGCCCGATGGACCGTACCGTCACGCCAAACGGCCGGCGCGCCAGCACCGCGCGCGGTTACCTGGACACGGCTAAAAAGCGTTCCACCCTGACCATCGTCACCCATGCCCTGACCGACAAAGTGCTGTTCGAAGGCAAGCGTGCGGTCGGCGTGCGTTACCTGATCGGCGCCGCCGAAGAACGCGTCGAAGCCCGTGCGCGTAAAGAAGTGCTGGTGTGCAGCGGCGCCATCGCCTCGCCGCAACTGCTGCAACGCTCCGGCGTCGGCCCGGACAAACTGCTCGAAAGCCTCGACATCCCGGTGGTCCACGACCTGCCCGGCGTCGGCGAAAACCTGCAGGACCACCTTGAGCTGTACCTGCAATATGCCTGCACCCAACCGGTGTCGCTGTACCCGTCGCTGCTCTGGTACAACCAACCGGCCATCGGTGCCGAGTGGCTGTTCAACGGCACCGGCATCGGCGCCAGCAACCAGTTCGAAGCGGGCGGTTTTATCCGTACCCGGGAAGACTTCGATTGGCCGAACATCCAGTATCACTTCCTGCCGGTGGCGATTAACTACAACGGCAGCAACGGCGTGAAAGAGCATGGTTTCCAGGCGCACATGGGCTCCATGCGTTCGCCGAGCCGTGGCCGCGTGCAATTGAAGTCGAAGAACCCACGGGACTACCCGAGCATTCTCTTCAACTACATGGCCACCGAGCAGGACTGGCAGGAATTTCGCGATGGCATCCGCCTGACCCGCGAAATCATGCAGCAGCCGGCGCTCGACCCGTTCCGTGGCCGCGAAATCAGCCCGGGCATCGAGGTGCAAACCGACGAGCAACTCGACCAGTTCATCCGCGAACACGCCGAGACCGCGTTCCACCCGTCCTGCTCGTGCAAGATGGGCAGCGACGAGATGGCCGTGGTGGATGGCGAAGGCCGCGTGCATGGCATGCAGGGCCTGCGGGTGGTCGACGCGTCGATCATGCCGATCATCACCACCGGCAACCTGAACGCGCCGACGATCATGATCGCCGAGAAAATCGCCGACAAGATCCGTGGCCGCAAGCCACTGCCGCGCAGCACCGCGGACTACTACGTGGCAGGCGATGCGCCGGTGCGGGGCAAGCCGATGCGTGAAGTGGGGCCTACTGCGCAGTAACTGGAAGACCGTGTCGCCCTATCGGGGGCAAGCCCCCTCCCACACTTTGAATGTATTCACACATCGAAATGTGGGAGGGGGCTTGCCCCCGATAGGGCCCGACCCAACACCGCAAACCTTACGCCTACACTCTCCTTGATCCGCTCCCCAGCCCAGGCCTACTCTGTTCGTCTGCCCGCGCTGAGCCGCCCACAAGGAAGGCCCCATGTTCGAACACCACGCCACACTCAAAAAGCATTTCAGTGCCCTGCGCACCACCGCCGAGTTTTTCTCCCTGCGTTACGTGCGCGAATCCGGCCACTACCTGTCGGTGCGCAAGAACGTCGCCGCACCGCCGCACCTGAACCACGACGAAGGCGCCATGCTCACCGTGCGCGTCAACGGTGTCGAAACCTACGCCGCGACCCACGATATTTCCCTGCCCGGCCTGCAAGCTGCGCTCGAGCGTGCCGAACAGCAAGCACGCCTGATAAAACCCCACGCCCTGCTCGACCTGCGCGAGCAACACGTGTCCAGCGACGTCGCCGATTACCTGTCGCCCCACCTTGAGCAAGCCTTCCCCTCCTTGAGCGACTGCTACCAATTGCTCGGCGCTGAATCTGCAGCCGTGCCCCGGGACGAGCGCCTGGTGAACTGGGAAGTCAGCCTCGGCCTGAGCCACGTCGAACAGATCTACCTCAACAGCGCCGGCGCGGAACTGCGCCAGGCCCAGCGTTTGGTGTTCCCTGGCGTCAACGTCACGGCCTACGACGGCAACGACAGCCAGTCGCGCACCCTCGGCGGCAGCAACTTCGGCCAGCAAGGCGGGTTTGATGTGATCGAGCGCTTCGGCCTGGTCGGCGCCGCGCCGCGCATCGCCGACGAAGCCCTGCAACTGCTGCTGGCGCCGAACACGCCGCAGGGCCCGCGCGACCTGCTGTTGATGCCCGACCAGATGATCCTGCAGATCCACGAATCGATCGGCCATCCGCTGGAACTCGACCGCATCCTCGGTGACGAGCGCAATTACGCCGGCACCAGTTTTGTGAAGGCCAGCGACTTCGGCCACCTGCAATACGGCTCCAAGCTGCTCAACGTGACCTTCGACCCGGACATCCCCGAACAACTGGCCAGCTACGGCCACGACGACGACGGCACCCCGGCCAGCAAACAATTCCTGATCCGCGAGGGGCTGCTGCTCAAGCCGCTGGGCGGGGCGTTGTCGCAATTTCGCGCGGGCATGAGCGGCGTCGCCAACAGCCGCGCCAGCAGTTGGAACCGCCCGCCGATCGACCGCATGGCCAACCTGAACATCGAGGCCGGCGACCAGAACCTGGCGCAACTGATCGGCGGCATCGAACACGGCATCCTGATGTCGACCAACCGTTCGTGGTCCATCGACGACGCGCGCAATAAATTCCAGTTCGGCTGCGAATGGGGCCAGTTGATCGAAAACGGCGAGCTCAAAGGCGTGGTGAAAAACCCCAACTACCGCGCCATTTCCGCGCAGTTCTGGCGCAAGCTCAGCGCCGTGGGCGACGCCAGCACCTTCCAGGTGTTGGGCACGCCGAACTGCGGCAAAGGCGAGCCCAACCAGGTGATCCGCGTCGGCCATGCCTCGCCCGCCTGTGTATTCAGCCATGTCGACGTATTTGGGGGAGACGCCTGATGAACAACTTCAAGGCATTGGTGGAATGGCTCAAGCAGGCCCTCACCGACAAAGAACAATTTCACCTGGGCTACGCCGCAGAATCGTCCGAATTCGTGCGTTTCAACCACGCCAAGGTGCGTCAGGCCGGGCAGGTGCAACAGGCCAGCCTGACCCTCAAACTGATCAACGACGGCCGTCATGCCGACCTCGGCATCACCCTCGGCGGCGAGCCGGCGCTGGACCGCCAGCGCCTCGCCGCTGGCCTGCAACAGCTGCGCGAAACCTTGCCGTTGCTGCCGCACGATCCGTACCTGTTGCTGAACCACAACGCGTGGCAGAGCCAAAACGAACAGGCCCGGCCGCTGCCCGAGCTGAGCCAGGTGCTGGAAGACACCAGCCAGGCGGCACACGGCGTCGATCTGGTCGGTTTCTACGCCGCTGGCCCGATCAGCCGTGGCTTCGCCAGTTCGGACGGGGCGTTCGGCTGGCATCAGGCCAATAGTTTCAACTTCGACTTCAGCCTGTTCCACGCCAACGGCGAAGCGGTCAAAGCCAGTTACGCCGGCGATGAATGGAACAGCGCCGAGTTCGCCCGCCGCTTCCAGCAGGCTCGCGAACAGCTGGAATTCCTCGGACGGCCACTGCACAAGCTGGCGCCCGGCGAGTACCGCGCCTACCTGGCGCCGGCAGCCCTGGAAGAAATCATCAGCATCATCACTTGGGGCGGTTTTTCCGCCCAGGCCATCGCCAGCAAAAGCAGCTCGCTACAGCGGCTGTATGCCGGCGAGCAGGCGTTGAGCGCGCTGGTGACGGTGGATGAGCACATCAGCGGCTCGCTGAGCCCGGCGTTCTCCAGCGAAGGCTACCCGTGCAGTGACGTCACGCTGATCAACGCCGGCCAGGGCGCCGGCCAACTGGTCAATTCGCGCAGCGCCGCCGAATACGGCCTCAGCGCCAACGGCGCCAGCAGCGACGAGTCCCCCAGCGCGTTGCAGATGGCGGCGGGCAGCCTGGCCCAGGCCGATATCCTCAAGCAATTGGGCACCGGGCTGTACATCAGCAACCTGTGGTACCTGAACTATTCCGACCTGCCGGCAGCGCGCCTGACCGGCATGACGCGGTTCGCCACGTTCTGGGTGGAAGACGGCGAGATCAAGGCGCCGATCAGCACCATGCGCTTCGATGACAGCGTCTACAGCCTGCTCGGCTCACAACTCGAAGCGCTGACCGCAGAGCGCGAACTGTTGCTATCGGCCAGTACCTACAGCCAGCGCAACACCGCGTCCAATCTGTTGCCGGGGGCATTGGTCAAGCGCCTGACCCTGACCCTCTGACCGACAGTAGTCTGCTTGTGGGAGGGGGCCCCTCCCACATTGTTTTGTGTTGATTTCAGACGCATTGCTTCGACATGTCCTACAGCTAAATCAGACCTCTCTCACCGCCCGCCCAAGGCCGGTTGTCGCCTGTAAAAAACCCCGTTATAACGGTTAGTGGCACCCCGCCACCTAACCCACGTGCCCGCACGTGATGCATGACCTCGCCCGGGAAAAGGCAAGCTGGAGCATTGACATGAACCATGGAAGTTTTGTCATAGAAAAGCTGTTCAAGCACTACAACGTTCATGTTGAGCAACTAGGTCACCATCCGCAAAAGAAAACCGTGCTGATGGTCAATGGCGCGCTATCCACCACGCGCTCCTTCGCCCGCACCAGTAAATGCCTGGCCGAGCATTTCAATGTGCTGCTGTTCGATTTACCGTTCTCAGGCTATTCACGCGAGCACAACACCGACCTGGACCTGGTGACCAAGGACGACGAAGTGCAAATCCTGCGGGCGCTGGTGGAGCGCTTCCAGGTCAACCACCTGGTGTCGGCCTCATGGGGCGGCATCTCCACGCTGCTGACCCTGGCACACAACCCGCCCTCCATCGAAAGCTCGGTGGTGATGGCGCTGGCGCCGAACCTCAACCAGGCGATGCTCGACTATGTGGAGCGGGTGCGCGTGCTGATCGAAGCCGACGACAAATCCGCCGTCGGCCACTTGCTCAACGACACCGTGGGCAAATACCTGTCGCCGCGACTCAAGCGCAACAACCATCGGCACCTGTCGAACATGGCCACCACCGAATACCGCCAGGCGCGCTTTCATATCCACCAGGTGCTGGCGCTGGGCGATGGCAACTACCTGCCACAGCTCAGCCGGATCGAAACGCCGGTGCATTTCCTCAACGGCACGCTGGACGAATACACCCCGGCCGCCGAGGCCCGACTGTTCCAGCACTACGTAGGCCGCAGCAGCTTTGCCGTCGCCGAACATACCGGGCATCTGCTCGACCTGGAGTCCCGCGAAGCGGCGCGGGCGGTACATCGCGCGCTGCTGGATTTCCTGGTGGGCGAGCACGCGATGTTGTCGGATGTAGACGAACCTTCAGTGGGAAAAGGAGCGACGAATGGCGCATAATCGCCGACACATAGCCTCCTAACAAAAGGGATCCCATGCCGAATCGCGCCCCTCTCGATGCCAAGACCGCCCGCTGGCTCCCTTGGGTGGTCGCGATTGCCTTCTTCATGCAATCGCTGGATGGGACGATTCTCAACACGGCACTGCCGGCGATGGCCCGGGACCTCGCGGAAAACCCGCTGCGCATGCAAGGGGTGGTGATCGCCTACATGCTCACCGTCGCCTTGCTGATCCCGGCGTCGGGCTGGATCGCCGACCGCTTCGGCACCAAGAAAATCTTCTTTGGCGCGATCATGCTGTTCAGCATCGGCTCGCTGCTGTGCGCGCTGTCCAGCAGCCTGACCATGCTCGTCGGCGCGCGGGTGGTCCAGGGCCTGGGCGGGGCGCTGATGCTGCCGGTCGGCCGGCTGGTGGTGCTGCGCGCTTATCCGCGCTCCGAGCTGGTGCGGATCATGGGCTTCATCACCATCCCAGGCCTGCTCGGTCCGTTGCTCGGCCCGACCATGGGCGGCTGGATGGTGCAATACCTGACCTGGCACTGGATCTTCCTGATCAACCTGCCGGTGGGCATGATCGGCTGCTACGCCGTGTGGAAACTGATCCCCGACCTGCGCGGCAGCGAGCGCACGCGGTTCGACGGCATCGGCTTCCTGCTGTTCGGCGCGGCGATGGTGTTGATCACCATCGCCATGGAAGGCCTGGGCGAATTGCACCTGCCGCACCTGCGGGTGATGTTGCTGCTGTTCGGCGGGCTGGCCTGCCTGGCGGCCTATTGGCTGCGCGCCGGGCATATCGATAACCCGCTGTTTGCGCCGGCGCTGTTCAAGACCCGTACCTTTGCGGTGGGCATCCTGGGCAACCTGTTCGCACGCCTGGGTAGCGGCGCCTTGCCGTTTCTGGTGCCGTTGCTGTTGCAGGTAGCCTTGGGCTATTCACCGTCCCAGGCCGGGATGAGCATGCTGCCCCTGGCGGCGGCGGCGATGCTGGCCAAGTCGGTTGCACGGCCGTTGATCGAACGCCTGGGCTACCGCGTGGTGCTGACCGGTAACACCCTGGCCTTGGGCCTGATGCTGGCGAGCATGGGCCTGGTCAGCGAACAGACGCCCTACCCGCTGCTGCTGGGCATGCTGGCGATACTCGGGGCGATCAACTCCTTGCAGTTCACCGCGATGAACACCGTTACCCTGATCGACCTCGACGATGCCCAGGCCAGCAGCGGCAACAGCTTGCTGTCGGTGGTGGCACAACTGTCCCTGAGCCTCGGCGTGGCCTGCGCCGGTGCGCTGCTCGGCGGGTTCACCGCCGAATCGGGCAATGACGGCGTGAGCACGGTACTCGGCGCCTTCCAGCTGACCTTCCTCACCGTGGGCATCATGGCAATGCTGGCGGCGGCGATCTTCCTGCAACTGTCGCCAAAAGACGGCAAACGCATCGGCAGCCGCGAACACGACATCGAACACTAGCAGGCGTCTCGTCGAGAACTTGCAGGGAAAATCCCACGGGACTGCTACACTGCGCGACATTTTGTTTTTGCAGAGCCAGTCCCGTGACCACCATCGCCACCGCTTTTAATACGTTGCCGCTCTCCGCCGCCATGCTGGCTAACCTCGACTCGCTGGGTTATGCCGAGATGACGCAGATCCAGGCGCAGAGCTTGCCGGTGATCCTCAAGGGGCTGGACCTGATTGCCCAGGCCAAGACCGGCAGCGGCAAGACGGCTGCGTTCGGCATCGGCCTGCTGAACCCGATCAACCCGCGCTACTTCGGCTGCCAGGCCCTGGTGATGTGCCCGACCCGCGAGCTGGCCGACCAGGTGGCCAAGGAAATCCGTCGCCTGGCCCGCGCCGAAGACAACATCAAGGTGCTGACCCTGTGCGGCGGCGTGTCCCTCGGCCCGCAGATCGCCTCCCTGGAACATGGCGCCCACGTCATCGTCGGCACCCCGGGCCGCATCCAGCAACACCTGCGCAAGGGTTCGCTGGTGCTCGACGGCTTGAACACGCTGATCCTCGACGAAGCCGACCGCATGCTCGACATGGGTTTCTACGACGCCATCGAAGACATCATCAGCAAGACCCCGGCCCGCCGCCAGACTCTGCTGTTCTCGGCCACCTACCCGGTGAGCATCAAGCAGTTGGCCTCGAAATTCATGCGCGCGCCGCAGCAAGTCAAGGCCGAAGCGTTCCACTCCGACGACCAGATCGAGCAGCGTTTCTACGAGATCTCGCCGGAAGAACGCATGGAGGCCGTCACCAAAGTCCTCGCGCATTTCCGCCCGGCCTCGTGCGTGGCGTTCTGCTTCACCAAGCAGCAAGTGCAGGAAACCGTCGACCACCTGACCTCCAAAGGCATCTCTGCCGTCGGCCTGCATGGCGACCTGGAACAGCGTGACCGCGACCAGGTGCTGGCGATGTTCGCCAACCGCAGCACCTCGGTACTGGTCGCCACCGACGTCGCCGCCCGTGGCCTGGACATCGATTCGCTGGACATGGTGATCAACGTCGAACTGGCCCGCGACTCGGAAATCCACATCCACCGCGTCGGCCGCACCGGCCGTGCCGGTGAGACCGGGATCGCCATCAGCCTGGTGGCGCCGTCCGAAGCGCACCGCGCCCAGGCCATCGAGCAACTGCAGAAGTCGCCGCTGAACTGGGACCAACTGGACAACCTCAAGCCACAGAGCGGTGGCCCGCTGCTGCCGCAGATGAGCACCCTGTGCATCGCCGCCGGCCGTAAAGACAAGGTCCGTCCGGGCGATATCCTCGGCGCACTGACCGGTGAAGCCGGCATTCCGGGGGCCCAGGTCGGCAAGATCGCGATCTTCGATTTCCAGGCGTTTGTGGCCGTGGAACGCAGCGTCGCCAAGCAGGCGCTGCAGCGTTTGAATGACGGCAAGATCAAGGGCCGTTCGTTGCGCGTGCGGATCCTGTAAACGATCTTTCGAACAATAGAGATCCCCTGTAGGAGGGGGCTTGCCCCCGATGGCGGTGGACCAGTCAACTCATCAGGTGACTGACATACCGCCATCGGGGGCAAGCCCCCTCCCACATTTGACTGTATTTCAAATCAGAACATGTATGAGGACACCGTTTTGCGCTCGACCGAAGTTGTGATCATTGGCGCCGGCGCCGCAGGCTTGATGTGTGCTCTGACCGCCGCAGGACGTGGGCGCAAGGTGATGCTGATCGACCACGCGAACAAGGCCGGCAAGAAGATCCTGATGTCCGGCGGCGGTCGCTGCAACTTCACCAATATGTACACCGAACCGGCGAACTTCCTCTCGCACAACGCGCACTTCTGCAAGTCCGCCCTGGCCCGCTACACCCAATGGGACTTCATCGGCCTGGTGGCCAAGCACGGCGTGCCGTACCACGAGAAGAAGCTCGGCCAGTTGTTCTGCGATAACAAATCCAGCGACATCCTCGGCATGCTGCTCGACGAGTGCATCCAGACCGGCGTGAGCCTGCACCTGGACACCTCGATCGAAACCATCGCCAAGCTCGACAGCGGCTACCAGTTGCAGACCACCCTGGGCGAGTTGCGCTGCGAATCCCTGGTGATCGCCACCGGCGGCCTGTCGATCCCGACCCTCGGCGCGACCGGCTTCGGTTACCAGGTGGCCAGGCAATTCGGCCACGAACTGCTGCCGACCCGCGCCGGGCTGGTGCCGTTCACCATCACCGACCAGCTCAAGGAGCTGTGCGGCGAGTTATCCGGCACGTCGGTCGATTGCCTGGTCAGCTGCAACGGCCAGAGCTTTCGCGAGAACCTCCTGTTTACCCATCGCGGCCTGAGCGGGCCGGCGATTCTGCAGATTTCCTCCTATTGGGAGTCCGGCGACACGGTCGAGATCAACCTGCTGCCCGACCACGACGCCCACGCCTGGCTGCAACAGCAACAAGCCGAGCGTCCCAACAGCGAGCTGAAAACCCTGCTGGGTGAAATCTTCACCAAGAAGCTGGCCAACCTGCTGGCAGAAACCTGGTTCGCGTCCAAGCCGATGAAGCAGTACACCCACGCCGAACTGGCCGACATCGCGCAAAAACTGGCGAGCTGGCAATTGGTACCGGCAGGCACCGAAGGTTATCGCACCGCCGAAGTGACGCTGGGCGGCGTGGATACGCGGGAAGTGTCGTCCAAGACCATGGAATCGCTGAAAAGCCCGGGCTTGTACTTCATCGGTGAAGTGCTGGATGTGACCGGCCACCTCGGCGGCTTCAACTTTCAGTGGGCCTGGGCTTCCGGCTACGCCGCTGCGCAGTATGCCTGACACATTTTGATTTTCAGTGTGCCCGGGAGAAATTTTGTGCAGTGATGTGATCACCACCCTTGCCGCAGCGTCCTTGATAGCTCAATTTAGCGGCATCGTCCCGGAAGACTCCAGCCTTCATGTCATCGACCTCGTTCAAGCAGTCCATGCGGCGCCTATGGGCACTGGATAAATTCAGTTACAGCGTTCGGGTATTCATCGCCCTCACCGGCAGCATGACGCTGTGCTGGTATCAGGATGAAATGACACTGCTGATCCCGCTGTTCCTGGGGATTATCGCCAGTGCCCTGGCCGAGACCGACGACAGTTGGCAAGGCCGCCTCAACGCCCTGGCGGTGACGCTGGTGTGTTTCAGCATTGCCGCGCTGTCGGTGGAGCTGTTGTTCCCCTACCCCTGGGCCTTCGCGGTCGCCCTGGCCCTGGCGAGTTTCGGCCTGACCATGCTCGGCGCCCTCGGTGAGCGTTATGGCGCGATTGCGTCGGCCACCTTGATCCTGTCGGTCTACACCATGATCGGCGTGGACCAGCGCGGCGGTGCCGTCACGGATTTCTGGCACGAACCGCTGCTGCTGGTGGCCGGCGCCGCCTGGTACGGTGCGCTGTCGGTGCTGTGGCAGGTGCTGTTTTCCAACCAGCCGGTGCAGCAGAGCCTGGCGCGGTTGTTTCGCGAGTTGGGGCGTTACCTCAAGCTCAAATCGTCGCTGTTCGAGCCGATCCGCCAGTTGAACGTGGAGGCGCGCCGCCTGGAGCTGGCCCAGCAAAACGGCCGGGTGGTGGCCGCGCTGAATGCGGCGAAGGAAATCATCCTGCACCGCGTCGGCAATGGCCGGCCGGGCTCCAAGGTCAGTCGTTACCTCAAGCTGTATTTCCTGGCCCAGGACATCCACGAACGCGCCAGCTCGTCGCACTATCCCTACAACGCCCTGGCCGAGGCCTTCTTCCACAGCGATGTGCTGTTCCGCTGCCAGCGCCTGCTGCGCCAGCAAGGCAAGGCCTGCGAGGCCCTGGCCGAATCGATCCAACTGCGCCAGCCGTTCATCTATGACGCCAGCTTCGCCGAAGCCTTGGGCGACCTGAACGCCTCCATGGAACACCTGCGCATCCAGAGCAACCCGGCCTGGCGCGGCCTGCTGCGTTCCTTGCGTGCGCTGGCGGCCAACCTGTCGACCCTCGACCGCCTGCTGGGCGACGCGAGCAACCCGGACGCCCTGGCCGACGCCAGCGACAGCAACCTGCTTGACCGTGCCCCACGCAACCTCAAGGAAATGTGGACGCGCCTGCGCACCCAGCTCACGCCGACTTCGCTGCTGTTCCGCCACGCCTTGCGCCTGGCCCTGGCGTTGACCATCGGCTACGGCACCCTGCATGCGATCCACGCTTCCCAGGGCTACTGGATCATCCTCACCACCCTGTTCGTCTGCCAGCCCAACTACGGCGCCACCCGGCGCAAGCTCGGCCAGCGGATCATCGGCACAGCCATCGGGCTCACCGTGGCCTGGGCGCTGTTCGACCTGTTCCCCAGCGCCCTGGTGCAGTCGATGTTCGCCATCGCGGCGGGCCTGGTGTTCTTTATCAACCGCACCACCCGCTACACCCTGGCCACCGCGGCGATCACCCTGATGGTGCTGTTCTGCTTCAACCAGGTGGGCGATGGCTACGGGCTGTTCCTGCCACGCCTGTTCGACACCTTGATCGGCAGCGTGATTGCCGGCCTGACCGTGTTCCTGTTCCTGCCGGACTGGCAAGGCCGGCGCCTGAACAAAGTGCTGGCCAATACCCTGACCTGCAACAGCATCTACCTGCGCCAAATCATGCAGCAATACGCCGCCGGCAAAAGCGACGACCTGGCTTACCGCCTGGCCCGACGCAACGCGCACAACGCCGACGCGGCGCTGTCCACCACCCTGGCGAATATGCTGATGGAGCCGGGGCAGTTCCGTAAGGAGGCCGACGTGGGCTTCCGCTTCCTGGTGCTGTCCCACACCTTGCTCAGCTACCTGTCGGGGCTCGGCGCGCACCGCGAAACCCAACTGCCGGCCGACGTGCGCGAGCACTTGATCGACGGCGCGGGAAAAACCCTGGCGGCGAGCATCGACGAAATCGCCACGGGGCTGGCCAATAAACAGCCGATCTCGATTCAGAGCGATGCCGAGGAAGCCTTGGCTGCGGAGCTGGAACAGATGCCGGATGAGATCGATGAGGGGCAACGTCTGGTGCAGACGCAACTGGCGTTGATTTGCCGGCAGTTGGGGCCGTTGCGCACCCTGGCGGCCCACCTGATCAAAGACACCAGCGCGGCGTAGGCCACTACATGCCGTGCTGCTTCATCAACCGCGCATAACTGCCGTCGGCCTTCATCTTGGCAATCTCGCGGTCAAAACCGGCGACGATCTGCTCATGCTCGGGGTTCTTCAGGCTGACCAGAATATGCAGGCTGTTTTCACTCAACGGCTGCGGCAAAAACTCCACCGCATTGCGCACCCGCGCCGACTCCTGCGCCAGGTAATAACGGGCAACGAATTCGTCCTCCACCGTCAGGCGTACCCGGCGCGCAACGAGCATCCGCACCGCCATGGCGAAGTTGTGTACCGGGACTTTCTGTAACTGCGTGTCCTGGTCGAACGCCGCAGAATACGCATACCCCCGCACCACGGCGATGGGATAGTTGTGCAGTTGCTCAAGGTTCTGGAACTCGATGGGATCGTCGCGACGCTTGATAAAAACCAGGCGGTTGATCAGGTATTCAGCGGAAAACTGCCCCAGGCGCGTGCGGGCCTCGTCATACCAGGCGTTGACCACCACGTCATAGCGCCCATCGCCGACACCCATCAACGCGCGAGCCCAGGGCACCTGCTCGAAATCACTGGCATAACCGGCGCGGGCCAAGGCTGTGCTGACAATATCGGTAGCCAGCCCACCATTGATCAAGGTGGCATCGGTAAAGGGTGGCCAGGCATCTGCCACCAGGCGCAGACGCTGTGCGAACGCCGGCTGGGCCAGCAACAACATTCCAATCAAAGCAACGGCACGAGAGAATCGCGGCATGCTTAAAGTCCTTGGCAGGCAGGCGGTGGCCCTGGCTCAGGCGGTGCCTGAGGATGTAACAGTAGCTCAGATTACACAAAGAACCCGCCGCTGAATGCATACAATGATGGCAGATTGATGTCACTGATCCAAACAGTCGATTTAGACAGAAGTGCCCGCCGCGCTTACTATCCGGGACAGACACTTCCAAGAGAACCACACCATGACAGTCGAATGGGTCTGCAAACATCACAACGACCTGGGCAAGGAACAGCTGTATGCCATTCTGCGCCTGCGCAGCGAGGTCTTCGTTGTCGAGCAAAAGTGCGTCTACCAGGACATCGACGGGCAGGACCTGCAAGGCGATACCCACCATCTGATGGCCTGGAAAGGCGACGACCTGGTGGCCTACCTGCGCCTGCTGGACCCGGAGACCCAGGCCGGGGATGTGGTGATCGGCCGGGTGATCGTGGCACCGATGGCACGCGGCACCGGTCTGGGGCATCTGCTGATGGAAGAAACGCTCAAGCAGATTGACGATATCTGGCCAGAGACGCCGATCTTTCTCTCAGCCCAGGCGCATTTGCAGGGGTATTACGCGCGGTATGGTTTTTTGGTGGCGGGTGAGGAATACCTTGAGGACGACATTCCGCACATCGGCATGCGGCGTGCCTGATGGCCCCATCGCGAGCGGGCTTGCTCGCGATAGCGTCAGCCCAGCTGACCGCCAAGCCTCAGGGATAACCCAAGACCTGTTTGATCGACGCCAGATTCGCCTCGATCCACCGCCGATCGATCGCGCCCCAGTCGCGAATCCGATAGCACCCCGCATGATTGCGCGCGCCGTCTTCCTGCTCGAACTCGCAGACGATATCCAGATCCGCCAATGCCGCAATCGTGTCCTGCGCGGTGCGCCGGGGCATGCCCGTCACCTCGGTCAGCGCCGGCACGCTGCTGGCCTGCTCGCTGTCGATCAGATACGCCACGTACAGGCGGCGGTAGAAGCTGCTCTTGGTCTTGCTCACATCCATGGTCAACCGCCTTGGAAAGTCAGGGTTTGCCCTGCAGGTCGCGATACGTGAGGTACACGCGCAGGTCGAATTCCACCTGATGGTAGCCCGGCATCATGTACTCACAGAGTTTGTAGAACGCTTTGTTGTGGTCCGATTCCTTGAAGTGCGCCAGTTCGTGTACCACGATCATGCGCAGAAATTCCGGGGCGGCCTCCTTGAACAGCGCGGCGATCCGGATTTCTTTCTTGGACTTCAGATTGCCGCCCTGTACCCGCGAAATCGTGGTGTGCAGGCCGAGGGCACGGTGGGTCAGGTCGAGGCGGTTATCGAACAGCACTTTGTCGATAGCCGGCGCGTTGCGCAGGTGCTCCTGTTTCAAGGCCAGCGCGTAGGCATACAGGGCCTTGTCGCTCTGCACGGCGTGACGTTCGGGGTAACGCTGCTCCAGGTAGGCGCCCAACTGGTCCTTGGCGATCAGTTGGCGCACTTGCTCCTGAAGGGCAGCGGGATAGGCCTGGAGGTATTTCAGCGCGGTCATTGAGGTCTGCAACAGGGTTCGAATGGGCGCCAGTGTAGCGAATTCAGCAGGAACGGGCGCGCAACCAGTCGACCACCGCTCCGGCCATCAACGGTGGGGCCGCCCATGGCCCCTGGACAAACGGGCAACCATTGGCCTTGAGCCACTGGGCTTGCTCCAGCGTCTCTACGCCCTCGGCGACTACCAGCACACCGAAATGCCCGCACAACTCGATAATGCTACGGGCCATCGCCGCATCCCGCGCTGAGCCCGGCAGGCCCGCGACCAATTGGCGGTCCAGCTTGAGTGTGTCGAATGGCAGGTCGCGCAGATGGGCCAGGGAACAGTGGCCGGAACCGAAGTCATCCAGGGCGATGCGTACCCCGACCGCGCGCAGTAACTTGAACTGCTTGGCGGACGCTTCGAGGTTATGCATCAGGCTGTCTTCGCCGATTTCCACCTCCAACTGGCGCCCCTGCAACCCATGTCTGTCGAGTACCTGCTGCAGTTGGCTCGCCAGGTTGGGCATGTTGAACTGGCTGCTGCTCAGGCTCACGCTCAACACCAGTTCATCCTCGAACATGGCTTGCCACACCTGACGCTGAGCGGCGACCTGGTGGTAGATCCAGGCACTCAACTGGCTGATCAGCCGCGCCTCTTCCAGCAGCGGCAAAAACAGCCCCGGCGGTACATCGCCGACACTCGGGTGCTGCCAGCGCAACAACGCCTCGACGCCGCGCAGATGGCCGTCCTCCAGAGACACCTGGGGCTGGT
Organism: Pseudomonas sp. K8; assembly: GCF_014889455.1. NCBI lineage: Bacteria > Pseudomonadati > Pseudomonadota > Gammaproteobacteria > Pseudomonadales > Pseudomonadaceae > Pseudomonas > Pseudomonas sp. K8. The sequence goes on along the minus strand of NZ_VJWO01000009.1, from coordinate 128,212 downwards.
ACACCAGGGTGAAATCCTTGTTCTGGATGGCGTTGCGCACGCTGTCCTCGAGCATCAGCCGCGAGCGGGCGCGACCGTTCATTTCCTGATCGTAATAGCGATATTGCTGACGCCCCGCACGCTTGGCCTCATACATGGCGATATCAGCCGCACGCAACAGGCCGCCCAAGTCCGAGCCGCAATCCGGAAAAGTCGCGATGCCGATGCTGACCCCGAGCATCACCTCCAAGCCATCCACCTGTTGGCAAACAGACACTCGCTCGATCAGTTTTTCCGCAATCTTCGCCGCCTGTTCGGGGAACTCCAGTTCCAACAACGCCGTGAATTCATCCCCACCCATGCGTCCGAGAATGTCGTAGGAACGCAGGCAGCTCTGCAACTGTTCCGAAACCCAGCGCAGCACCCGATCACCCGCGTCATGCCCCAGCGAGTCGTTGACCCGTTTGAAGCCGTCGAGGTCCAGGTACAACAAGACCAGCGACTGCTCGGTGCGATCGCTGCGCAGCAGGGAGTTTTCCACGGCCTGGTAAAAGCCACGACGGTTCAACAACCCGGTCAGCGGGTCGGTCACCGCCTGGAACTCCAGTTGCTGATGCAGGTGGCAGACCTCGGACATGTCCAACACGGTCACCACCATGGCCTTCTGCTCGGCGGGCAACGGCGCACAAGAGAGCGCCACCGGCACCTGCTGACCGCGGCCGGTACGCAAGATCGCATCATGCAAACGCCAGGTTTGGCCTTGACGGAAACCGGCGTACATCTGCGATTCCAGCCAGGCGGGCACATGGGGTTTTTGCAGGAAACTCAAAAAATCCTTGCCCTTGAGCTCATCGTGCGTGGCATTGAGCAGGCGCGAAATCGCCGGGTTGGCGTACTCGATCACGCCCGCATCACTCACCACGAGGATGCCTTCGGCGGCGTTGTCCAGCACCGAGGCATTGAAGGCGCGGGCGGACTCCAGGTCATGGCTCAGACGCTGCAACGCCCGACGGGTGCGCTGCTGCTCCAGCAACGCCTGGACCTTGGGCTTGAGGATATGCGGGTCGAAGGGTTTAAACAGGTAATCGATGGCGCCGCTGGCATAACCTTCCAGCACGGCGGCCGGCGATTGCGCGTTCGCGCTGAGAAAGATGATCGGCGTCATGCGCGTGCGCTGGCTGCCGCGCATCAGGCGGGCGACTTCAAAACCGTCCATGCCGGGCATCTTTACGTCGAGCAGCACCAGGTCTACCTCGTGCTGGAGCAACAGTTCCAGAGCCTCCAGGCCGGAACCGGCGGTCACCACCTGCCAGTCATCACGTTGCAAAAGGGCGCGCATGCTAATCAGATTTTCCGGGTAGTCATCGACCACCAGAAGAACCGAACCGCCATCGCCTTGGTGTGGAGCGCATTCCATGCTACGTCTCTTCCTTAAGGTGCCGCACCGGTCAGTTCTGACAGAAAACCCGGGCAAGCACTGAGGTCTCACTCTAGCCTTGGTTCCCAAAAATCAGAAGTGAAGCGGGGGCCATCATCGCACCAAAGACTGCTAAGCCGACTAACGGTCAACCCCTGCAGCCCACGGTTCATGGGGAACATGGCTTTTTGACATTCCCTTGGCGTCAATAATTTGCCAGGCATTCATTAACAAGCGGCGGACTACCGCCTATAAAGATGCTGTCTGGCCCAAGGGCCAAAGCCTATACCTATCTGTAAAAAGGCCTACGCCATGATTGATCTTTCCACCTGGAACCTGAGCATTCCGGTCGGCTCGCCCCCCGCGACCATCAACACCCCGAAGCTGATGAGTGGCTTCAATGACCAATATTTCCAGGCCGAAGGCAGCAACGTGCAATTCTGGACACCCGTCACCGGCACACGTACCGAGAACGCCATTTACCCCCGCAGCGAACTGCGCGAAACCTACGCCGACGGGCGTCTGCGCAACTGGACCTACCCCGAAGCCGACAATTATCTGCGCGCCACGCTGGCCGTCAACCAGGTGCCCTCCTCCGGGAAAATCGTCATCGGCCAGATCCACGCCTACGACAGCCAGAAACCCTTGATCAAGGTGGAATACCAGTTCAAGGAAAAAACCCAGACCGGCAACATTGTCGCCAAGGTCCGCATGCGCCCGGACGACGATGAAAGCCGGGTGATCATCGTCGCCTCCAATGTGCCGCTGGAGAAGAGTTTTACCTACGTGATCAACCTCAACAAAGCCGGGTTGCTCAGTGTCGTAGCGGCCGACGGGCAGTGGAACGAGCGCATTGGCGCGGCCTGGGGCAGCAAGCCGCTGTATTTCAAGGCGGGGGCGTATGTGCAGGACAATAGCGGGGATAGCAAGGAAGGGGCGAAGGTGACGTTTGCGAAGTTGGATATTGATCACGAGTGAACGGATTGGCCTCATTACGAGCAGGGATTGTCTGATCAGCACAATGAGCACGCCCTGGTAAACGCCGTTCCCCTGTGTAGCCTTAGGACTCGGTGCTGGTCCTACACGCCTGCAAGCTGATCAAATTCCAGCCGCAAAAAAAGCCCGCATCGCTGCGGGCTTCTTTTTAAACGCTTGAGGCTCAGTTCACCTTAGCGTTCAACTCACCTTTCAGGTAACGCTGGTACATCGCTTCCAGGGAGATCGGCTTGATCTTCGAAGCATTGCCCGCAGTACCAAACGCTTCATAACGTGCGATACACACATCGCGCATCGCGGTCACGGTGGCACCGAAGAATTTACGTGGGTCGAATTCGCTCGGGTTGGTGGCCATCAGGCGACGCATCGCGCCGGTGGATGCCAGGCGCAGGTCGGTGTCGATGTTGACCTTGCGCACGCCGTATTTGATGCCTTCGACGATTTCTTCAACCGGTACGCCGTAGGTTTCTTTGATGTCGCCGCCGTACTGGTTGATGATCGCCAGCCACTCTTGCGGCACCGAGGAAGAACCGTGCATCACCAGGTGGGTGTTGGGGATGCGCTTGTGGATTTCCTTGATGCGGTCGATGGCCAGCACGTCGCCGGTAGGCGGCTTGGTGAACTTGTAGGCGCCGTGGCTGGTGCCGATGGCGATGGCCAGGGCGTCGACCTGGGTCTTCTTGACGAAGTCGGCGGCTTCTTCCGGGTCGGTCAGCATCTGGCTGTGATCCAGCACGCCTTCGGCGCCGATGCCGTCTTCTTCGCCAGCCATGCCGGTTTCCAGGGAACCCAGGCAGCCCAGCTCGCCTTCAACCGAGACGCCGCAGGCGTGAGCCATGGCCACGGTTTGTTGGGTGACGCGCACGTTGTACTCGTAGTCGGTCGGGGTCTTGCCGTCTTCGCCGAGGGAGCCGTCCATCATCACCGAGCTGAAGCCCAGTTGGATGGAACGCTGGCACACGTCCGGGCTGGTGCCATGGTCCTGGTGCATGCACACCGGGATGTGCGGGAATTCTTCGATCGCGGCGAGGATCAGGTGACGCAGGAACGGGGCGCCGGCGTATTTACGCGCACCGGCCGAAGCCTGGACGATCACTGGGGAGTCGGTCTTGTCAGCGGCTTCCATGATGGCGCGCATCTGCTCAAGGTTGTTGACGTTAAAGGCTGGGACGCCGTAGCCGAACTCGGCTGCGTGGTCCAGCATTTGACGCATGCTGATAAGTGCCATTGTGTTGTCTCTCCCGGTCGAGGGTCGTTAATCGTGCAAGCCTGCCGTAGCGGCGGCTGCTATTCAAGTTATTGCCGGTCAGGCTTTGCATACCTGGCCTGCTGAATCGTTTTTTGTGAGCCGGACTCAACGCCGACATCACTTTGAAACCGTATCAATGTGGGAGGGGGCTTGCCCGCGACGGCGATTTACCTGTCGACATCGCGAGTGGCTGACCCAACGCTATCGGGGGCAAGCCCCCTCCCACATTGGGGTCTCATTAATGTTGAGACCGTGTTCTTTTACTGGGCCTTGCAGCCACGTCCGATCAAATCGTCGGTGGCCACCCAGTAAACCAGGCCTTCCTCACCTTTTGTGTGAAACGCCAACTGATCGTTGCTGTAGAGCACACCCGATGCCGCCACATCCTGCTTGAGGCGGTAAACCTGGGTCGAGCCGCCGAGGCGGACATCCACTTCGGTGCGGGCCGGGTTGGCAAAGCGCCAGTTGACCTCGGCCTTGCTGTCGCAGGTCCAGGTCGTCCATTTGTCGGCAGGCTCTGCCTTGTTGAACATGTTCATGCTGCTGCAACCGGCCAGTAACGCCAGTGCTGCCAGGGCGAAAACGCCTTTCATTGCCAATCCTCGCACGCAGGCCTTGGGCCTGCGTTGCAGTCGGTTAGTTGATCAGACCCTTCAAGGGCAACCCTGTTCCTGACCGTTGGGCGCAGAGTCGTATTTCTCCAGCCGTTCGTTGCCCATGCGCTTGTTGATCACCGGCATGGTCTCGGCTTGCCAATCGGCTTGGTAGCAGCTTTTTTTCTGCGCCGGCAGCGCCTTTCCAGGTGCCGGCGCCGCGCTCGGCGTGCTGCCGCAGCCGGCCAACAGGCCCGCTGCGATCACCAGTGCCAACGACTTGATCATGGGAATGCTCCTTTTCCTGATCTGCCTCAGCCTTTGGCTCGGCTTTCCAGGACTTCAACCGCCGGCAGGACTTTGCCTTCGACGAATTCGAGGAACGCGCCGCCACCGGTGGAAATGTAGGAGATCTGGTCGGCAACGCCATATTTATCGATGGCCGCCAGGGTGTCGCCGCCGCCAGCGATGGAGAATGCCGAGCTTTCGGCAATGGCCTTGGCCAGCACTTTGGTGCCGTTGCCGAACTGGTCAAACTCGAACACACCGACCGGGCCGTTCCACAGGATGGTCCGGGAGGCTTTCAGCAATTGCGCGAAGTTGGCTGCGGTTTGCGGGCCGATGTCCAGGATCATGTCGTCAGCGGCCACGTCATCGATGAGTTTGACGGTGGCTTCAGCGCTTTCGGCAAATTCCTTGGCCACGACCACGTCCACCGGCAGCGGCACGCTGACCTTGGCCGCGATGGCGCGAGCGGTGTCCAGCAGGTCCGGCTCGTACAGCGACTTGCCCACCGGATGGCCGGCTGCGGCCAGGAAGGTGTTGGCAATGCCGCCGCCGACGATCAACTGGTTGCAGACCTGGCTCAGGCTGTTGAGCACATCCAGCTTGGTGGAGACTTTGGAACCGGCCACGATGGCCGCCATTGGTTGGGCCGGCGCCTTCAGGGCCTTGCCCAGCGCGTCCAGCTCGGCAGCCAGCAACGGGCCGGCGGCAGCGACCTTGGCGAACTTGGCCACGCCGTGGGTCGAACCTTCGGCGCGGTGGGCGGTGCCGAAGGCGTCCATCACGAACACGTCGCACAGGGCGGCGTATTGCTGGGCCAGTTCGTCACTGTTCTTTTTCTCGCCCTTGTTGAAGCGCACGTTTTCGAACAGCACGACGTCGCCGGCTTTCACGTCAACGCCGCCGAGGTAGTCAGCCACCAGCGGCACGTCGCGGCCCAGGGCCTTGCTCAGGTAATCGGCCACAGGCTTGAGGCTGTTTTCGGCCGAAAACTCACCTTCGGTCGGACGACCCAGGTGGGAGCAGACCATCACGGCCGCACCTTTTTCCAGGGCCAGCTTGATGGTCGGCAGCGAGGCCAGGATTCGCGCATCGCTGGTGACAACACCGTCCTTGACTGGGACGTTGAGGTCTTCGCGAATCAGTACGCGTTTACCTTGCAGATCGAGGTCGGTCATCTTCAACACGGTCATGGGTGGCAATTCCTGAGGCTAAAGTTTTGGAGAGGCTGTTTGCAGATAGTGTTCTGCGACGTCCAGCATTCGGTTGGCAAACCCCCATTCGTTGTCGAACCAGGCCAGGATATTCACCAGCCTCGGGCCGGAAACGCGGGTCTGGCTGGCATCGACAATCGCCGAATGCGGGTCATGGTTGAAATCACAACTGGCGTGGGGCAACTCAGTGTAGGCCAGCAAACCTTTGAGCGGGCCGCTGGTGGCGGCGTCGCGCAGAATCCGGTTGACCTCCACCGCATCGGTGTCGCTGACGGTTTGCATGGTGATGTCCAGGCATGAAACGTTCACCGTCGGCACCCGCACGGCTTTGGCCTGAATTCGCCCGGCAAGTTCCGGCAACAGCCGTTCGATGCCACGCGCCAGACCGGTGGACACCGGAATCACCGACTGAAACGCCGAACGCGTGCGGCGCAGGTCTTCATGGTGATACGCGTCGATCACCGGCTGGTCGTTCATCGCCGAGTGGATGGTGGTGATCGACACGTAGTCCACGCCGATCGCCTGGTCCAGCAGGCGCAACAACGGCACGCTGCAGTTGGTGGTGCAGGAAGCGTTGGACACCAGCCGCTCAGCGCCGGTCAGGCAATCCTGGTTGATGCCGTAGACGATGGTGGCGTCGACATCCGCCTCGCTGGCCATCGGCTGGGAAAACAGCACACGCGGCGCGCCGGCATCGAGAAAACGCTGGCCGTCGGCACGGGTGTTATAGGCACCGGAGCATTCCAACACCAGGTCGACGCCCAGCGCCGCCCAGTCGATGCCCTCGGGGGTGGCACTGCGCAGCACTTTCACGCAGTCGCCCTTGATATGCAGACAATCGCCTTCCACCCGCACTTCGCCGGGGAACCGGCCGTGGGTGGAGTCAAAGCGTGTCAGGTATTCGATGCTGGCCATGTCGGCCAAATCGTTGATCGCGACAATCTCAAACCCGGCCGCCGCCCCTCGCTCGAACAGAGCACGCAAGACGCAACGACCAATACGGCCGTAGCCGTTGAGTGCAACTTTGTAGGGACGCGGTTGGGGCATGGGGTTCTCGCAGTGTGGGCGACACAAACCATCTAACCAATGTAGGAGCGAGCTTGCTCGCGAAGATCGTCAACGATAACGCAGCGTCTCTGGTTTGACGCGGCGCTCTCTCGTTCTTCGCGAGCAAGCTCGCTCCTACAGTGGGTGCGATGGGCAGTCGCCACCGCACATCTGTGTGCAGCAGCCAGTTGGCCACCGCGTTCGCGCTTTTAGTCTTCCAGCAGCTCTTCAGCCTGACCCAGGATGTTTTCCAGGGTGAAACCGAACTCTTCGAACAAGGCTGGCGCCGGCGCCGACTCACCGTAGGTGGTCATGCCGATCACGCGGCCTTCCAGGCCCACGTACTTGTACCAGTAGTCGGCGTGAGCCGCTTCGATGGCGATACGCGCGCTGACCTGCAGCGGCAACACCGATTGCTTGTAGTCGGCGTCCTGGGCTTCGAACACGCTGGTGCAAGGCATGGACACCACGCGCACGTTGCGGCCCTGGGCAGTCAGCTTGTCGTAGGCCTGAACGGTCAGGCCGACTTCGGAACCGGTGGAGATCAGGATCAGCTCCGGCTCGCCGATGCAGTCCTTGAGCACATAGCCACCACGGCTGATGTCAGCGATCTGCGCGTCAGTGCGAACCTGATGTTGCAGGTTCTGACGGGAGAAGATCAGCGCCGAAGGGCCGTCCTTGCGCTCGATCGCGTGTTTCCAGGCCACGGCGGATTCGACCGCGTCGGCTGGGCGCCAGCAATCCAGGTTCGGCGTGGTGCGCAGGCTGGTCAATTGCTCGACCGGCTGGTGGGTCGGGCCGTCTTCGCCCAGGCCGATGGAGTCATGGGTGTACACGTGGATCACGCGTTTCTTCATCAGCGCGGCCATACGCACTGCGTTGCGCGCGTATTCCATGAACATCAGGAAGGTCGCGCCGTAAGGCACCAGACCGCCGTGCAGGGACACGCCGTTCATGATCGCGCTCATGCCGAATTCGCGCACGCCGTAGTACATGTAGTTACCGCTGGCGTCTTCGGCGGAGACACCTTTGCAACCTTTCCACAGGGTCAGGTTGGAACCGGCCAGGTCGGCCGAACCGCCGAGGAACTCAGGCAGCAGCGGGCCAAAGGCGTTCAAGGTGTTTTGGCTGGCTTTACGGCTGGCGATGGTCTCGCCCTTGGCTGCGACTTCGGCGATGTAGGCCGAGGCTTTTTCCGCGAAGTCGGCAGGCAGGTCACCGGCGAGGCGGCGTACCAGCTCATTGGCAAGCTCCGGGAATTCGGCGGAGTAGGCGGCGAAACGCTGGTCCCACTCGGCTTCGGTGGCCAGGCCTTGTTCCTTGGCGTCCCATTCGGCGTAGATGTCGGCCGGGATTTCGAACGGGCCGTAGTTCCACTTCAGCGCTTCACGGGTCAGGGCGATTTCCGCGTCACCCAGCGGGGCGCCGTGGCAGTCTTCTTTGCCTTGCTTGTTCGGCGAGCCGAAACCGATGGTGGTCTTGCAGCAGATCAGGGTCGGCTGCTCGCTCTTGCGGGCGGTGTCGATGGCGGTCTTGATTTCTTCCGGATCGTGGCCGTCGACGTTGCGGATCACCTGCCAGTTGTAGGCTTCGAAGCGCTTAGGGGTGTCGTCGGTGAACCAGCCTTCGACTTCGCCGTCGATGGAGATGCCGTTGTCGTCGTAGAAGGCAATCAGCTTGCCCAGGCCCAAGGTACCGGCCAGGGAAGCGACTTCGTGGGAAATGCCTTCCATCATGCAGCCATCACCCAGGAATACGTAGGTGTGGTGGTCGACGATGTGGTGGCCGGGGCGGTTGAACTGCGCGCCCAGGACTTTTTCAGCCAGGGCGAAACCGACGGCGTTGGCCAGGCCTTGGCCCAGGGGACCGGTGGTGGTCTCGACGCCTGGGGTGTAGCCGAATTCCGGGTGACCCGGGGTACGGCTGTGCAACTGGCGGAAGTTTTTCAGATCGTCGATGGTCAGATCGTAGCCGGTCAGGTGCAGCAGCGAGTAGATCAGCATCGAGCCGTGGCCGTTGGACAGCACGAAGCGGTCACGGTCGGCGAAAGACGGGTTGGTCGGGTTGTGTTTCAGGTAGTCACGCCAGAGTACCTCGGCGATATCCGCCATGCCCATCGGGGCACCGGGATGGCCGCTGTTGGCTTTTTGCACGGCATCCATGCTGAGGGCACGAATGGCGTTGGCACGCTCACGACGGCTGGGCATCGCTGTTCTCCTGAGGGTTGAATAAAAGAAACGGAAAAAAGGACCGGCATTTTCCCTCAGCCACCGCCTGCGGGCAATGACAGATAGTCACTTGAGGGCGTTTTTCCTGTGGTTTGCGCGGCAATCGCCTGCAGAACCCTGCCGCCGCTTCGTCTAACGGGAATAGCGCTCGCTTATAACCGCCACTTATCGACCAATATCAAAACTTTTTGATATTGGCCTTGCGATGATTTCCACCCGTCACTAGACTGCTGGCCTTATGAACTTACCCGTGCCCTCCCTGCGTCCCGACGATGGCGATGAACTGGCTGCCTTATGCAAGGCCGCTGGCGATCCGTTGCGCCTGAACGTCTTGCGGGTGCTGGCCAACGATTCCTTCGGCGTGCTGGAACTGGCGCAGATCTTCGCCATCGGCCAGTCGGGCATGAGCCATCACTTGAAGGTCCTGGCCCAGGCCGACCTGGTGGCCACCCGCCGCGAAGGCAATGCGATTTTTTACCGCCGTGCCCTGCCCCACACCGAGTTGCTCGGCGGCAAGCTGCACAGCGCGCTGCTGGAAGAAGTGGACAACTTGAGCCTGCCCGGCGACGTGCAATCACGCATCGGCCAGGTTCACGGGCAGCGTGCGGCGGCCAGCCAGGACTTTTTCTCACGGGTCGCCGAGAAGTTTCGCGCCCAGCAAGACCTGATCGCCGGCTTGCCGCAATATCGCGAAAGTGTACTGGCGTTGTTGGACAAGCTGAGCTTCAGTCATAAAGCGACGGCCCTGGAAGTCGGGCCTGGCGATGGCGGCTTTTTGCCGGAACTGGCGCGCCGCTTTCAACAGGTCACGGCGCTGGACAACAGCCCGGCGATGCTCGAACTGGCACGCCAGCTGTGCGAGCGCGAGGCCTTGGGCAACGTCAGCCTGCAGTTGGCCGATGCCCTGAATGACACCAGCCTGCGGGCCGATTGCGTGGTGCTGAACATGGTCCTGCACCATTTCGCCGCCCCCGCCGACGCCCTCAAGCAGATGGCGAATTTGCTGCAACCCGGCGGTAGCCTGCTGGTTACAGATTTATGCAGCCACAACCAGAATTGGGCCAGGGAGGCCTGCGGTGATCTCTGGTTGGGTTTTGAACAGGACGATCTGGCCCGTTGGGCCACCGCTGCGGGACTCGTTCCCGGGGAAAGCCTCTATGTAGGTTTACGTAATGGTTTCCAGATCCAGGTCCGCCATTTTCAGCGACCGGCTGGCGACACTCACCATCGGTAAATATCAGGAAAACATCGAGATGAGCGAATACTCCCTTTTCACCTCCGAGTCCGTGTCTGAAGGGCATCCGGACAAAATCGCCGACCAGATTTCTGATGCGGTGCTGGACGCCATCATTGCTGAAGACAAGTTCGCCCGTGTGGCGTGCGAGACTCTGGTGAAAACGGGCGTGGCGATCATCGCCGGCGAAGTCACCACCACGGCCTGGGTCGACCTGGAGCATATCGTCCGCGAGGTGATCACCAACATCGGCTATAACAGCTCCAACGTCGGCTTTGACGGCGCGACCTGCGGCGTGATGAACATCATCGGCAAGCAGTCCCCGGACATCAACCAGGGTGTTGACCGCGCCAAGCCAGAAGACCAGGGCGCCGGCGACCAGGGCCTGATGTTCGGCTACGCCAGCAACGAAACCGACGTGCTGATGCCAGCGCCGATCACCTTCTCGCACCAACTGGTGCAGCGCCAGGCCGAAGCCCGCAAATCCGGCCTGCTGCCGTGGCTGCGTCCGGACGCCAAGTCCCAGGTGACGTGCCGTTATGAAGGCGGCAAAGTGGTCGGTATCGATGCTGTCGTGCTGTCGACCCAGCACAACCCGGACGTTTCCTACGCCGACTTGCGCGAAGGCGTGATGGAGCTGATCGTCAAGCACGTGCTGCCGGCTGAACTGCTGAACAAGGACACCCAGTTCCACATCAACCCGACCGGCAAGTTCATCATCGGTGGCCCGGTGGGCGACTGCGGCCTGACCGGGCGCAAGATCATCGTCGACAGCTATGGCGGCATGGCCCGTCACGGCGGTGGCGCGTTCTCCGGCAAAGACCCATCCAAGGTTGACCGTTCGGCGGCCTACGCCGGTCGCTACGTGGCCAAGAACATCGTCGCCGCTGGCCTGGCCGAGCGTTGCGAGATTCAGGTGTCCTACGCCATCGGCGTGGCCCAGCCTACGTCGATCTCGCTGAACACCTTCGGCACCGGCAAGATCAGCGATGACAAGATCGTCAAACTGGTGCGCGAGATCTTCGACCTGCGCCCTTACGCGATCACCACCATGCTCGACCTGCTGCACCCGATGTACCAGGAAACCGCGGCCTACGGCCACTTCGGCCGTACCCCGGCGCAGAAGACAGTCGGCGACGACACCTTCACCACCTTCACCTGGGAAAAAACCGACCGCGCCAACGACCTGCGTATCGCTGCCGGCTTGTAATCGCTTGCGCTACCCAAAGCCCTGCCGGGTTCGCCCGGCGGGGCTTTTTATTGTCGGGAGATTCGCCTCGGCGTTCACATTTTTTGGATCCAAACCTTGCAGGCTAAATAGTGGCCCACTAGAATCCGCGCCCTCTCGGGCCCTCCACCTTATTCTGGATATTGCACTGCGCCGGCCCGGGACTCATCAGCGCGCAGGCAATCGGACATTGAGGTTTTCATGCAAATTTCCAAGCTCGCCCCTGCCGCCCTGCTGCTCAGCCTGTTTGCCCTGCCGGTGAACGCCGCCGACCTGAGCGCACTGAGTGGCGCACTGAGCTCCCAGCTCGGTGGCGGCAACTCCGGCGACTGCCAGCAGCATGCCAAAGACCTGCAAACCAAGATCGACGCGGCCAATGCCAAGAACGACGCGTTGAAAGTGAAGGCCTTCGAAGCTGCGCTGGAGCAGGTCAACAAAGGCTGTAACAAACTCGCCGAGTCCCAGGCCAACGTCGATGCCAAGCAGCAAAAGCAGCAGGCCAAGGCAGAAAACAACGATGCCGTGAAAGCCCTGGGTGGTCTGTTCAAGTAAGCAGAAACACCCGGTAAAAAGCCCCGCTCTGTCGGGGCTTTTTTGTGGGCGCGAAGATCCCTTAGGCTGAACGCCCCTTACCGAGCAAGGATGCTCCCGATGCGCTTGCTGATCGTTCTTTTACTCAGTGTTCTAACCGGGTTGGCCAGGGCTGAAGAGTGCCCCGATGACGCACGGGCACAAATCGGCCCGCTGGCTCGGCAAATCAGCCTTTGGGACGACAGTTACCACCGGCTCGGCCATTCGCCCATCAGCGACGAACTCTACGACCAGGCCCGCCAGCGCCTGGCTCACTGGCAGCGGTGTTTCCCGCAACCGGCGGCGGTGGCCGACAAGCCTCTGGCCAGCTCACGGGGCACCTCGCCGCACCCGGTGACCCATACGGGCCTGGACAAATTGCTCGACGAACACGCCGTCGGCGAATGGCTCCAGGTTCGCCAAGATGTGTGGGTCCAGCCCAAGGTCGATGGTGTCGCCGTGACCCTGGTGTACCGCCAGGGGCGCCTGCACCAGGTGATCAGCCGGGGCGACGGCCTGCTCGGCCAGGACTGGTCGGCCTGCGCGAAAAAAATCCCCGGTATCGTCCAGCAACTGCCGGAGCCCATCGACCTGGTGCTGCAAGGTGAGCTCTATTGGCGTCTCGACGACCATGTGCAATCAAGCCTGGGCGGGCTCAATGCGCGCAGCAAGGTGGCCGGTTTGATGAACCGTCGACAGTTGAGCGACGCCGAGGCCGCCGGGATCGGTCTGTTTGTCTGGGCCTGGCCCGATGGCCCGGCGGACTTCACCGAGCGCCTGGCCACCCTGGCAGGCTGGGGCTTCATCGACAGCCAACGCTACAGCCGGCCCATCCAGGACATCGTCGGCGCCGCCCGCTGGCGCACCTACTGGTACAACCATCCACTGCCTTTTGCCAGTGATGGCGTCGTGCTGCACCAGGCCACACGCGCACCCGCCAAGCGCTGGCAGGTCAGTGCGCCTTACTGGGCAGTCGCCTGGAAATACCCCGCCGCCAAGGCTCTCGCACTGGTACGCAAGGTGCAGTTCAACATCGGCCGCACCGGGCGCATCACCCCTATCCTGGAACTCGAACCGGTGCGCGTGGACGACCGGCAGATCAGCCGCGTCAGCACCGGCTCCCTGCAACGCTGGAAAACCCTGGATATCCGCCCCGGCGACCAGGTCGCCATCAGCCTCGCCGGCCAGGTCATCCCGCGACTGGACGAGGTGGTCCTGCGCAATGAGACCAGAGTGGACATCCAAGTCCCCAACGCCCGGGACTTTCACGCCCTGAGTTGCTGGCAACTGGACCCTGGCTGCGAAGAACAGTTGCTGTCGCGCCTGACCTGGTTGAGCGGCAACCAGGGCCTGGGCCTGCCGCATATGGGCCGGGAGACGTGGAACGTATTGATCCAGGCCGGTCTAATCGCAGGCTTCCTCGATTGGTTGACCCTCGATGCGGCAGAGCTTGCTAACATTGAGGGCTTCGGCGATCGCAGCCGTGCGCGGGTGCTCGACAGTATCCAAAGCGCGCGGCAACGGCCTTTCGCTCAATGGCTCAAAGCCCTGGGTGTACCGCCTGCGGCACGCAATAACCTGGAAGGCGACTGGCAGGCGCTGGTTGCCAAGGACACCCAAGCCTGGCTGGCCCTGGATGGCATCGGCCCGGGCCGCGCGGCGCAACTCAGCGCTTTTTTTCGCGACCCGCAGATACAGGCTTTGGCTGAGACACTACGCGTGGCCGGAATAGACGGATTTTGAACCCGACCCGGCCATCAGATTGCGACTTTGGAGCTCCATATGAAATTTTTAGCCCCTTTTGCCCTGCTGACCGTCGCATGCTTCATGGCGACGCCACTGCTGGCAGCCGAAGAAGCAACCCCGCTGACCGGCTGCGCCGCCAAGCGCCAGGCCATCAGCACCCAGATCGAACAGGCCAAAGCCCATGGCGACAGCGCACAACAGGCCGGCCTGGAGAAAGCCCTGAGTGAAGTCACGGCCAACTGCAACGACGCGGCGTTGAAAAAGGAGCGCGAAAACAAGGTGCTCGACGCCAAGCATGACGTCAGCCGCCGTCAGGCCGACCTCGACAAGGCGATGAAAAAAGGCGACGCGGACAAGATCAACAAACGCAAGGACAAACTGGCCGAGTCGCGCAAAGCACTGCAGGATGCGGTGGAAGAACTCGACCAGTAAACCGGTCAGTGGTCCCGGAACTGCTTATGACAGGCGCTGCAGGCATCTTCGACTTTCTGCACTGCAGGCGAAAGGTTACTGGCCTTGTAAGGCTGCACCTGGCTTGCGATCACCAATTCACCGGTGGCCGCTTCGAGGTCGCGGGCCATTTGCTGGAATTGCGCCTGTTTTTGCCAGACGTCGTCCTTGGCGCTGGTGTGGTCTTCCTCACGCACGCTCGGAAAATGCTTCCATGGCTCATGGGACAACGCATCGAGCTTGACCGCGCCTTCGGCGAACTTCGCGCCGTCGAACGGGATGCGCCCACGCAACATGCCACCCAGGTCTTCGCCGGTCTTGAGCATTTGCTTGAAGATCGCTTTGCGCTGGCCCAGGGGCGAATTCGGATCAACGCCGCCACAGGCGGACAGCGCCAGGCAGGCCAGCAGTACAACAGTCAGTTTTTTAAAAGTCATGGTGGCTTCGAGGTCACGGGAAACGGCGGCCAGTATCCTCGCCCCACCCGCAAAGACCAATAGCCCTATTAACGATAAGGGTTGCCCAAACGCGTCGACGCACGGGCAATCGCTTCAGGAATTGCTTGTATGAATATCGCTTTGAAACCCTGGAGCCGCCGTCTGGCGTGGGCTCTACCGATGATCGCGGTGCTGGCCGGCTGCGATGCGGGCAAGGACACGCACAAAGATGAAACAATCAAACCCCATGCGGTGGCCACCTATGTGAACGCACCGTGGGAAGCCCTGCCGGCAGTGTCCGACAGCGAACTGCTGGCCGGCTTTGAGTCCTGGCGCAGCGCCTGCCAACGCCTCAAGGCTGACCCGGTGTGGGGCACGACCTGCGCGGCGGCAACGGCGGTGCCAGGCGATGCCGCGGCGGTTCGCGGTTTTCTCAAGGAACGCCTGGACGTATTCGGCCTGCGCTCGGCCGACAACACACCGAACGGCCTGATCACCGGCTACTACGAACCCGTCTACCCCGGCAGCCTGACCGAAACCCCCACCGCCCATGTGCCGGTGTATGGCGTGCCGGACGACCTGATCATCGTCAACCTCGAAAGTATCTACCCGGAACTCAAGGGCAAGCGCCTGCGCGGCCGCCTGGAAGGTCGTGTGCTCAAGCCGTATGACGACGCCAGCACGATCAACGGCCAAGGCTCCACCGCCAAGCCGATCGCATGGCTGACTGACCCGATGGACCTGCAGTTCCTGCAGATCCAGGGTTCGGGGCGGATTCAACTGGCAGGCGGGCGCCAATTGCGCATCGGCTATGGCGACCAGAACGGCTACCCCTACCGCCCCATTGGCCGCTGGCTGGTGGAGCAAGGCGAGCTGAAGAAAGAAGACGTGACCATGGGGGCCATCGGCGCCTGGGCCAAGGCGCATCCGCAGCGCATTCCGGAACTGCTGGCGAGCAACCCCAGCTACGTATTCTTCAGCGCCCGCCCCGACAGCAACGAAGGCCCTCGCGGCTCGCTGAACGTGCCGCTGACCGCCGGCTACAGCGTGGCGGTGGATCGCAAGGTGATTCCGCTGGGCAGCCTGCTGTGGCTGTCGACCACACGGCCGGACGGTGCGCCGATCGTGCGCCCCGTCGCCGCGCAGGATACTGGCGGTGCAATCACCGGCGAAGTGCGCGCAGACTTGTTCTGGGGCACAGGGGCGGCCGCAGGCGAACTGGCAGGGAATATGAAGCAGCAGGGGCAGATCTGGATGTTGTGGCCAAAGGGCGCCGCATTACCCCAGGTACCGGATGCCCCGGCCGGCACCTGACAGACGCTGATCGACAGTGTGGGGCAAGCCAGCCCCCACACTGCGGCAAGCGTTAGATCGAGACGAAGAAGAAACTCGCAATCAGCGCCATGCCCACCGCCCACACCAGCGAGCGCAGGATGGCCCAGTCCGCCAGGTAGCAGATGATGTACAGCAGGCGGCTGGTGATAAACAGCACCGCGAGGACATTGATCGTGACCAGTTCGGCGGTGCCGGCCAGGTGCGCGATGATCACTGCGGCAGCAAACGCCGGGGTCACTTCAAAGCTGTTGAGCTGCGCGTTATGGGCGCGTTTGGCGAAGCCTTCCAGGGTATCGAGGAAGGCACGCGGGTCATGGTTCTGCCGTGGCCCGAACTTGCCGCCACTGAATTTGGCCACACCGGTACACAGGTACGGCAGAAAGATTGCAATCAATACACACCAGAAAGCGACAGTCATCACTCATTCCTTTTTTGGTTTTATCAAGGCGATCAACGCTTTATCACAAACATGCCGATCCGCATCCAGCCACAGGCTCTGCGCCCAACCGCATGGCCCAAAGCACTCAAGCGTAGCTCATCAAAACGCACACCCCCAACCGCCATGGGTTCCGTGTCGGCAGCGCGTTGATTCTGCCGCTCACTGATCCTTATTGATCCGCTGCGGATGCCTCGGGTCCGCTGCAACCTTACCCGGCAAGCTGCTTTCGCTGCGGATCTGCGCATGACTGATCAGCGCAAAGATACAGCTGCCGCCAATGATATTGCCGGCCAGGGTCGGCCCGGCGAATATCAGCCAGAAATCCTTCCACGGCAGTTCACCGGCAAATACCAGGTAAGACACTTCCGCCGAGCCGACCACGATGTGGGTGAAATCCCCCAGCGCCATCAAGTAGGTGATCAGGATGATGATCCAGAGCTTGGCGCTTTCCATCGACGGAATCATCCACACCATGGTGGCGATCATCCAGCCGGAAACGATGCCCTTGGCGAACATCTGGCCGGGGGCGTTTTCCATGACTTTGCGTCCGATCTCAAGGAAGGCCTGATCGGTCTTGGTATCGAAGATCGGCAGGTGCAGCATCACATAAGCCACCAGCAAGGTGCCGCACAGGTTGCCCACCAGCACCACCGTCCACAGCCGCAGCAAGCGCCCGGCATTGGCCAGGGTCGGTTTGCTCATCACCGGCAGCACTGCGGTCAGGGTGTTTTCGGTGAACAACTGCTGACGCGCGAGAATCACCGCCAAAAAGCCCGCGCAGTAACCGAAACTGGCGATGACTTTGAACCCTTCACCGTCCGGCAGGCGCGAGTTGAGCAGGCCCATGCCCATCAATGACAGGCCCATGGTCAGGCCGGCCGCCAGCGCCGACCACCACAATGCCGCCACCGTGCGCTCCAGTTCCTGGTCGCCCTGGGTGCGGATGATTTCATGCAGCACCGCCGCGCGGGGTGGCTGGTTCTTGTCGACGTCGTGCTGCTCTTCCTTCGACAGGTTGGGGGTCTTGCCGTCGTCGTGCGTGGCCATGATGCTCCAGAGTCCAAGGGGTGCCTGTAGCTACGACAGGCTGGAGCGATGGCTGTTCAGTGGCCTGGCAACTAAACCGGTATGCGCCAGGCCTTGGCCATCTCCACCGTGGTCGAACTGAACGGTTTTGACCAGGGCTTGTTGCGCGCGCCGTAGTGCCGAATGATCTCGTCGAGCACCCGGTTGAACGCCGCGGGGGTGGTCGCCTTGGCCAAATCCGCCGCAGCGCGTTGCAGCAGGTCGACATTGGCGTCGGTCTGGCCCGGCCGGTACAGCGATGGGTAGATGACCTCGCGGGTGAAATTTTCGGCCTTTACCGCGATGTCGCGCCGTTTCATTTCGGCGACCGCACTGGCCATGACGCTGGACATCGGCGAGGCGCCCGAAGCCTGCTTGGCCGCCACCTGCAACAACTGCTGAAAATTGCGCTGCCCCGCGGCATTCAATCGACGCCCCAGCCACTCGACGTGCTCAGGCCGGCTGGCGAGCGCATCCAGGTTACGCAGCGCGGCAGACAGCTCAGGTGTGAAGATCAGGGTGTCGTGGGCCTGGTTCACCTTGGCAATGGCACTGTCCAGGGTTTGCAGCGCTTGTTGTGCGTTCTGTCTGAACATCAACACCGCGGCGGCGGCCGGGTCTTTCTGCAAGGTTGCCTGCGCACTGGCCAGCATCGCATCGTCCATTGCCAGCACCGCGTCATCCAACGAGGCGAACGTGTGATGCTCGCGCACCGTGTCGCGTTGTTCCAAGTGCGCCGCCACGGTTTTGCGCGCCTGTGCCTGTAGATGCTGCTTGTCTTGCGCGCTCATGGTGAAATTCACGGTGCCGTTGAGCGTGCCGCGAAAGTCCCCCTTATCCGTCTTCAGCGGCAGGACCACGGTCTGCTCGGCAAACGCCTTGAGCCGCTCATTTTGATAGGCCTCGGCGGACGCATGGGGCGTTCCCGTCAGCTTGTCGACGAGGCTGCTGAAAAAACCGCCGCCTTTTTTCGGCATCGCTGCGTCTTCGGCTTCAAACTTGACGATCAGAGACTCGTGCTGGCTCAACGGGCTTTCTGCAAACGAGGGCTCGATCACCCCGGGGGCCGGCGTGTTGAGCAGCAGGCCGCCGTCCTGGAATGCAGTGGCTTCGGCGGTTTCCTGGAAGGCATGCCCCTGCTCGCCAGGGCGCTTGAAAAGCACCGGCAACGACGCCGAGATGTGCGCGGCGCGGGCGATGTCCATGTCCGGGGTCAGGCTGGCGTTGAACGTCACCAGTTGCGGGCGGCCGTCGAACATCCCTGTGCCGGTGATATTGAGCGGTTTGATCGCCGGGATATGTCGGTTCAACACCTCAAGATCGCGAAACGTCGGAGCCTCGCCGGCGCTGAGCCGGTCGGCGATTTTCATGACTTCACCAGGCCGGGTGGCCCTTGGCGTAGCGGCGATATGGGCAAGGACCGATTGGCGCGACTCATTGCGCAGCAATTGCTCCAAGGGACGCGCCTCGGTTTGCAGGCGCGGCATCATGGTCAGCAACAATTGAGAGATATTGCCCGCCGGGCCTGGCAAGCGCCGGGTGAGTTTGCCCAGGCGAGCACTGGCCTCTTGCAGCCAGGCCGTCAACGGGTCGTCGCTGTTCAACAGGCTCGGCAGGTCGATGCGGTTCGATAGCTTGCCGAAGACCTCGGCGTTCATGCCGCTGGCGAGCAACGAGGCAGAAATCGCGCCGGCGGATGAGCCGGAAATAACCTGGATACCTTGCAGCTTCCCACTGTCCTCCAGCGCCTGCACCATTCCCGGATAGGCAACGCCTTTGGCACCTCCGCCGCTGAGCACCAGATGGCTGGGCGGTGGCGGCGACAACACCACCTCCACCTGGCCGTCAATATTGCGGGAAAGACTCAGTTTGCGCGGTCCCGCGGCCTCAACCAACGTGGTTTTCACGTCTTGGCTGAGGGGGGCTTGCGATGACTGGAGCGAAAGCGGCTGCATCTGCTCAGCCGGATTGGACGACACTTTCATACATAGGCTCTCGATACAGAACGTAGTCCTGAGTCGTGAGAAAGCCTGGGAAAGATCCACGCGGAATGATTTGGTAAAGCAATCAAACCGCTGTGCGGTTACGCAGGAGGGCTGTCTTCCTTGAACTGGTCTTTCACGTATTTGATCTCGGTCCGGCCGTGAGGCGCGGGCAAACCGTCTTCGCCGAGGTTGACGAAGACCATTTTTTCCACGGTGAGGATGCTTTTGCGGGTGATCTTGTTGCGCACTTCACAGGTCAGGGTGATGGAGGTGCGGCCGAAATCGGTGGCGGTGATGCCCAGCTCGATGATGTCGCCCTGGCGCGAGGCGCTGACGAAGTTGATTTCAGAAATGTACTTGGTCACCACGCGCTGGTTGCCCAATTGGACAATCGCGTAGATGGCTGCTTCCTCGTCGATCCAACGCAGCAGGCTGCCACCGAACAGGGTGCCGTTGGGGTTGAGGTCTTCAGGTTTTACCCATTTGCGGGTGTGGAAGTTCATGGTCACTCCAAAGCGTCTTGCCGAATGATGGGCAATATCATGGCAGAGCCTGGGCGCAAGCTCTATGCGCCATTGCCTATCGCCCCCATGCGGGATCTTCATATCGCCGACAGAAAGGCTTGGGAAGTGCCGCGTACACAGCTATAATCGCACCCGCTTCAAAACGGTCATCTTCAGTTGATACCGTTCTCCCGCCACCTGTCCGAGGGGCGCTGCAGCAGGTTAGACCTGTCAGGCTCGGATGGGGCGTTGTCCGGCCTGGTTGTCCTGGCCTGATACTAAACGCACAACGGCGCCCATTCGCACACTACGAATGGAGGCTCTTCATGAGCGCTGTAATTACGCCTGCAGATTTCAACGACTACAAAGTCGCCGACATGTCCCTCGCTGCCTGGGGCCGTCGCGAAACCTTTATCGCCGAATCCGAAATGCCTGCCCTGATGGGTCTGCGTCGCAAGTACGCCGCCGAGCAACCGCTCAAGGGCGCGAAGATTCTCGGCTGCATCCACATGACCATCCAGACTGCCGTGCTGATCGAAACCCTGGTTGCCCTGGGTGCCGAAGTGCGTTGGTCGTCCTGCAACATCTTCTCGACCCAAGACCAGGCCGCCGCCGCCATCGCTGCTGCCGGTATCCCGGTATTCGCCTGGAAAGGCGAGACCGAAGCAGAGTACGAATGGTGCCTGGAGCAAACCATCCTGAAAGATGGCGCGCCTTGGGATGCCAACATGGTCCTCGACGACGGCGGCGACCTGACCGAGCTGCTGCACAAGAAGTACCCGCAGATCCTCGACCGCGTCCACGGCGTGACCGAAGAAACCACCACCGGCGTACACCGCCTGCTGGACATGCTGGCCAAGGGCGAGCTGAAAATCCCGGCCATCAACGTCAACGACTCGGTGACCAAGAGCAAGAACGACAACAAGTACGGCTGCCGTCACAGCCTGAACGATGCGATCAAGCGCGGCACCGACCACCTGCTGTCGGGCAAGCAAGCCCTGGTGATCGGCTACGGTGACGTGGGCAAGGGTTCGTCCCAGTCCCTGCGCCAGGAAGGCATGATCGTCAAGGTCTCCGAAGTCGACCCGATCTGCGCCATGCAAGCCTGCATGGACGGTTTCGAAGTGGTTTCGCCGTTCATCGATGGCATCAACGATGGCAGCGAAGCGAGCATCGACAAGGCCCTGCTGGGCAAGATCGACCTGATCGTCACCACCACCGGTAACGTGAATGTCTGCGATGCCAACATGCTCAAGGCCCTGAAGAAGCGCGCCGTGGTGTGCAACATCGGTCACTTCGACAATGAAATCGACACCGCTTTCATGCGCAAGAACTGGGCATGGGAAGAAGTGAAGCCACAGGTACACAAGGTTCACCGTACCGGCTCGGGCGATTTCGACCCGCAGAACGACGACTACCTGATCCTGCTGGCCGAAGGCCGCCTGGTAAACCTGGGTAACGCCACTGGCCACCCAAGCCGCATCATGGACGGCTCGTTCGCCAACCAGGTACTGGCGCAGATCTTCCTGTTCGGCCAGAAGTACGCCGACCTGTCGCCGGCCCAGAAAGCCGAGCGTCTGACCGTGGAAGTGCTGCCGAAGAAACTCGACGAAGAAGTGGCCCTGGAAATGGTCCGCGGCTTCGGCGGCGTGGTGACTCAACTGACCAAGACCCAGGCCGACTACATCGGCGTGACCGTCGAAGGTCCGTTCAAGCCGCACGCTTACCGCTACTAAGTAACCAGCTCCACCTGCTCTAACCTGTAGGAGCGAGCTTGCTCGCGAAAAACCCAAGGGCACCGCGTACAGCCTGTTTGACGCGTTATCGTTGACGTTCTTCGCGAGCAAGCTCGCTGCTACAGTGCAGGTGGGTTGCACAGTCGGCTTCTGAGTTTCCAAGGGTATTACCATGTCCCAAGACCGTCGCTACAGCTTCGAGTTCTTTCCGACCAAGACCGATGCTGGGCATGAAAAACTGATGGCGACTGCCAAGCAGTTGGCCAGCTACCACCCCGACTTCTTCTCCTGCACCTACGGCGCTGGCGGCTCGACCCGTGACCGCACGATCAACACCGTGTTGCAGCTGGAAAGCGAAGTCAAAATTCCCGCCGCGCCGCACTTGTCGTGCGTGGGCGACAGCAAGGCCGACCTGCGCGCCCTGCTGACCCAATACAAAGGCGCCGGCATCAAGCGCATCGTCGCCCTGCGCGGTGACCTGCCATCCGGCATGGGCATGGCCAGCGGTGAGCTGCGCTACGCCAACGACCTGGTGAGCTTCATCCGCGAAGAAAGCGGCGATCACTTCCACATCGAAGTGGCCGCTTACCCGGAGATGCACCCACAGGCGCGCAACTTCGAAGACGATCTGCAGAATTTCGTGCGCAAGGCCAACGCCGGCGCCGACAGTGCGATCACCCAGTACTTCTTCAACGCCGACAGCTACTTCTACTTCGTCGAGCGTGTACGGGCCATGGGTGTGAACATCCCGATCGTGCCGGGCATCATGCCGATCACCAACTACAGCAAGCTGGCGCGCTTCTCCGACGCCTGCGGTGCTGAGATCCCACGCTGGGTGCGTAAGCAACTGGAAGCCTATGGCGACGACGTCAAAAGCATCCAGGCATTCGGCGAACAGGTAATCAGTGAGATGTGTGAACAATTGTTGCAAGGTGGTGCGCCAGGGCTGCATTTCTATACCCTGAACCAGGCTGAACCTAGCCTTGCCATCTGGAACAACCTCAAGCTGCCACGCTGAAGTTTGCCCGGCTGTGCCAAGGCCCTCGTTTCTACGAGGGCCTTTGTCGTTTTACATGCCCACGGAACCCAGCAGTCCATGAATACAGTGCCCTCGACTTCCCGCCCGCAACTGGTGTATCTGGTTTTCGGTGCCCAGACCTACCATCAGGAAGCCGTCTTCAGTATCGCCAGCGCCTTGGCTTTTCTGCAGGACACCCCGGACGCCGTCGTGGACATCCAGGTATTCAGCGACAACCCCGAACCCTATCGCCTGCTGCCGGTACGCGTGCGCCCGCTGGACGACGCCACCCGCAAACGCTGGAGCGAGCCCCACGGCTATCACTTCCGCACCAAACACGTGGTGCTGCGCCAGGTGCTGGAAGAGTCGTCGACAGCCCTGCTGATCGACACCGACACCTTCTTCCACCATTCGCCCACAGCCCTGTTCGAGCGCGTGCAACCCGGCACTCTGCTGTGCAACGCCTTCTACACCAAGTACCGCGACAATCACGAAAGCATCCTCTATAGCGCCCTGCACCAGCGCCTGCTGGACATGGGCGTGGCCGACGATGACATGATGACCCTCAACTCCGGCGTCATCGGCCTGACGCAACAGGACGCGCACATCCTCGATCACTCCATCGAGTTGATGGATGAACTGTTCCCCCACGCCCAGGGCGCCTACACCCTGGAAGAGTTCTGCCTGTCGATCGCCGCCTACCGCACCGTGAATGTGCGCGAGTGCCCGGACCTGATCCACCATTACTGGAGCCGCAAGCAGCTGTTCCGCGCCAAGGTCAAGGCGTGGATCGCCAAGCATGCGGCCGCCCCCACCAGCGCGCAGGCCCTGGCAGACACGCGTCAGGTTTCCTCGCACCTGCCGCGCCCGCCGCGCTTGCAGCGCCTGATGTACAAACTGATCACCCTGCTCTTGCCCAAGCACCAGCAGCAGTTCATCCGCGAAGTTCTCTACGGTTGCTACGAGCACGAGAACGAGTTCGACCAGGCGTGCGGCCCGGTGTGGTGGGACAAGGCGCGGCAGAATCAGGAAGAGCGCCAGCAACGTCCGCTCGACGCCCACCAACTGGAGCACTGGTTCGCCAACCCGGTGGTCAGGCTGATTCTGGGCGAGCGGCGCAGCGCGATCTACGAACATTTGATAACCTCGCCCGCCAAATAACGATCCTTGCAGATGCGCGTGCCAGAGCTTCTCTTTCATTCAGGAGCATCGTAACCTCAGGCCATGTCCGCCCTTCTGAAGCTGTTGACTGCGACTCTTTTTACTTGCCTGAGCCTGGCCGCTCACGGCGAGAAATTGCGCATCGTCACCGAACCGTGGGCGCCTTACGTGTATGACGACAACGGCACGATGCGCGGGCTGGACTATGAAACCACGGTGATCGTGTTCCAGCGCCTGGGCGTCGATGTGCAGTGGCAATTCCTGCCGTGGAAACGCTGCCTGGCGATGCTCGAACAAGGCCACGCCGACGGCGCGCTGGACATTTTCCACAGCCATGAGCGCGATGCCCTGCTGCTGTACCCCAGCGAACCGCTGTCGGAAGTGGAGTTCGTGCTGTTCTACGCCAATGAGCGGCCCCACCCGGTCCAGACCCTCGACGAGTTGCGCGGGCTGACCGTGGGCACCTCGCCGGGTTACCTGTACGGCGCCGAATTCAGTGAGTCCAGCGTGTTCCAACGCGAGCCGGCGCCGAGTCATGAAGCGAACTTCGGCAAATTGCTGCTTGGCCGCATCGATCTGCTGGTGACTGCCCGCCGGGTCGGCCAGCATGTGATCGCGGCCTTGGGCCTGGAAGGCCAGGTCAGCCAGGCGCCCGCCGTGATCCGCCGCCAGCAGCAGTTCCTCGCCGTGCGCCGTGGCGCGGGCATGGACCTCCTAGTGCAGCGCTTTGCCGCCGAACTCAAGCGTTTCAAGCAAGAGCCGGCCTACGCCGCCTTGAGCGCCAAATATGGTGGTATTCAAAGCGCAACGGCGCCGATTACACTGCACGAACACACCGTTGAGCAGCAGGAAAGCAGCGCGCGGTGATTGCTCTGTTATACTCGGGCCTTCCCGCCAGGCTTACGCCCGGCCGCTGAGGTCTTGAAAAAGACACCCAACCCAGCTACTGCGCAGCTTTGCGGCCCGCGCGAGCCATTGGAGTGTCCGCCAGACGCAGCAGGACCGGACGGGGTTGCGCTCCCCTAAGCGCCATTCACGCCCGGCAAGATTATCCCTTTGGGCCAAGCCCTAACTAAAACAGGATTACTCATGTCCTTTGCTTCCCTCGGTCTCTCCGAGGCTTTAGTCCGCGCCATCGAGGCAGCGGGCTATACCGAGCCTACTCCGGTGCAACAGCGGGCTATTCCCGCCGTGTTGCAAGGTCGCGACCTGATGGTTGCGGCTCAGACAGGTACTGGTAAAACCGGCGGCTTCGCCCTCCCGATTCTGGAGCGGTTGTTCCCCAATGGTCACCCGGACAAGTCCCAGCGTCATGGCCCGCGCCAACCGCGCGTACTGGTCCTGACCCCTACCCGCGAACTCGCCGCCCAAGTGCACGACAGCTTCAAGCTGTATGCCCGCGACCTGAAGTTCGTCAGCGCCTGCATCTTCGGCGGCGTCGGCATGAACCCACAGGTTCAGGCCATGTCCCGTGGCGTTGACGTCCTCGTCGCCTGCCCGGGTCGCCTGCTCGACCTGTGCGGCCAAGGCAGCGTCGATTTGTCCCACGTGGAAATCCTCGTGCTCGACGAAGCCGACCGCATGCTCGACATGGGCTTTGTCCATGACGTGAAAAAGGTCCTCGCCCGCCTGCCGGCCAAACGTCAGAACCTGCTGTTCTCGGCAACGTTCTCCAACGACATCACTGCCCTGGCCGGCAAGTTGCTGCACAACCCGGAGCGCATCGAGGTCACGCCGCCGAACACCACGGTCGAGCGTATCGAACAACGCGTGTTCCGCCTGGCCGCCAGCCACAAGCGTTCGTTGCTGGCGCACCTGATCACCCACGGCGCGTGGGAACAGGTGCTGGTGTTCACCCGCACCAAGCACGGCGCCAACCGCCTGGCCGAGTACTTGGACAAGCACGGCCTCACCGCCGTCGCCATCCACGGCAACAAGAGCCAGAACGCGCGCACCAAAGCGCTGGCCGACTTCAAGGCCGGTGAAGTACGCATCCTGGTGGCCACCGATATCGCCGCACGCGGCCTGGATATCGACCAACTGCCGCACGTGGTCAACTTCGAGCTGCCTAACGTCGACGAAGACTACGTACACCGTATCGGCCGTACCGGCCGTGCCGGTCGTTCGGGCGAAGCCATCTCCCTGGTTGCGCCGGACGAAGAAAAACTGCTGAAAAGCATCGAGCGCATGACCAAGCAGAAAATCGCCGACGGCGACCTGATGGGCTTCGATGCCAGCACCGTTGAGGCCGAGAAGCCTGAGGTGCGCGAGCGTCCGGACGTGCGTAACCCACGCAATCCACGCGGTCCGAAGGGCGATGGCCCGAACGGCGGCGGTGGCGGCGGCGGTCGTCGCGACAAGGGCAAGGACAAGGGCGGCAAGGAAAAAGCGCCGACCAACGGCCGCGGCGAACGCCCGGCCCGCGAGCAGAAGCCCCGCGAAGGCACCCCGGCCCGCGAACAGCGTCAGCCGAGCCAGCCAAGCCAGCCGCCACGCGCCAGCGCCGACCGCGCGCCGGACGAGTTCCTCGACGACGATGTGGATAACTTCGGTAACCGCGTCGACTACGTGCCCCAGGCCAAACCGGCCCAGGGCCGTGGCCGTCGTCCAGGCGCTCCGGCTCCGGGCGCTGGCACTGGCGCACCGCGTGGCGGCCAGCCACAGGGCGCGCGTCAGAACGGCCCGCGCAACAGCAGCGGCGGCACCACCGGTACGCCACCGGCCAAGCGCAGCGGCCCGCGTAACGGCGCACCGCGTGATGGCCAGGCGCGTCGCGAAGACTCGCGCAGCAACAACCGCCGCCCGGCCCGTGACGACCAGCCACGCTTGTCCGAGCCAGCGGTGCAGAACCCGCGCGGCGGCCCAGCGCCGAAGATCATCCACAAGGAGTCGAAAGCCGACCGCTTCCCGACACCGGAGCAGCTGGATCAGTTGCCAGGCCGTCCTCGTGGTGAAAAACCAGCGCTGCTGACCCGCAACCGCGAAGCATAAAAAAAAACCCGTATCGCGAGATACGGGTTTTTTTGCCTGTAGGAGCGAGCTTGCTCGCGAAGGTCGTCAACGATAACGCTGGCAGCCTGAAAAAACGCGGTGTCTCTACGTTTTTCGCGAGCAAGCTCGCTCCAACAAGTGAAGCGTTACTTCGCTTTCACACCTTCAAACGTCACGTACAGCTCAACATTGTTGGACGCTGGGCCCAGGTCCATCTGCTTGCCGAAGTCTTGGCGATTGAAGCTGGTAGTGCCTTCAAAACCGGCACGGTAGCCGCCCCATGGATCCTTGCCTTCACCCAGGAAGGTGGCCTTGACGACGATCGGCTTGGTCACGCCGTGCAGGGTCAGGTCGCCGGTCACGTCGGCAGTGACTTGGCCCGCAGCATTCTTACCGGTGGTTTTAACACTGGTGGAGACGAACTTGGCATCGGCAAACTTGCCAACGTCCAGGAAGTCTTTGCTGGAGATGTGCTTGTCACGCTCAGCGTGGTTGGTGAACACGCTGGCGGTGCGGACGTTGAACTCAATCTTGCTGTCTTCAGGCTTGGCGGCATCGAAGCTGAACTTGCCGTCCAGGTCCTTGAACGTACCGGTGATGAAGCTGTAGCCCAAGTGGCTGATCTTGAAGTCGACGAAGGCGTGCTGGCCTTCTTTGTCGACAACATAGTCAGCGGCCATCACCTGGCCTGCGGACAGCAGAGCAGAACCGATTGCCAGAGCAGCGAGTGTCTTTTTCAACATGCTTTCTATTCCTTGTGAGTCGAGGTTGAACATCAGGCTTTGCGCCCCAGCATTCGCGTGAGGGTCGCATCACGATCGATAAAGTGGTGTTTCAACGCGGCCACGCCGTGCAGGCCGGCGAAAACCACCAGCACCCAGGCGAGGTACAGATGCACCACGCCTGCGGTGTCTGCCTGGTCCGGCAAGCCGGAAACCAAGGCAGGAATCTCAAACAGGCCAAACACCGGGATACCCACACCGTCCGCGGTGGAAATCAGGTAACCGGCGATCATCACGGCAAACAAGCCGACATAAAGGAACCCATGGCCAAATGCAGCACCGATCCGCGTCAGCCGGCTGTAGCTGGCCAGCGCCGGTGGCGGCGGGCTGATCAGGCGCCAGACGATACGCACCAGCATGATGGCGAACAGCGTGATGCCTATGCTTTTGTGCAGATCCGGCGCGTCTTTGCGCCATGCGCTGTAGTAGTCGAGACCGACCATCCACAAGCCCAGGGCGAACAGACCAAACACCACCAGGGCCACGCCCCAGTGCAATACCATGCTGACCCAGCCGTAGCGGGCTGGTGAGTTACGTAGCTGCATGTACTTAATCCCGTAAGAACTGTGCTCAAGACTAACGATTTACCTATCGAATTAAAGCGCAATTTTTTGCTTTGAAATATCGAGAAATATGATCATAAGCCTAGGCACAATACGTTAACGAGGGATTAAGACTATTCCTAAGAAACGTGACAGACCGTCCTGTGTTTACTGCGAATTGCCCCACAATGGCTTGTGACACGGGCCTCCATTGCATAGGCTTGCGCGATTGTTTCACCTGCGCCGGACGCAGGACCGCTTCGAGGAGATAGACGATGGGCTTGAACAACCAGTGGATGCAACGCGACCTTGCGGTGCTGTGGCATCCCTGCACCCAGATGAAAGACCACCAGCAACTGCCGCTGATCCCGATCAAGCGCGGTGAAGGCGTGTGGCTGGAAGACTTCGAAGGCAAGCGCTACCTCGACGCCGTCAGCTCCTGGTGGGTCAACGTGTTCGGCCACGCCAACCCGCGCATCAACCAACGCATCAAAGACCAGGTCGACCAGCTGGAACACGTGATCCTCGCCGGTTTCAGCCACCAGCCGGTGATCGAACTGTCCGAGCGCCTGGTGGCGATGACGCCCGCAGGCCTGACCCGGTGCTTCTACGCCGATAACGGTTCGTCGTGCATCGAAGTCGCGTTGAAGATGAGCTTTCACTACTGGCTCAACCGCGGCCTGCCGAACAAAAAACGCTTCGTCACCCTGACCAACAGCTACCACGGCGAAACCATCGCCGCGATGTCGGTGGGCGACGTGCCGCTGTTCACCGAAACCTACAAAGCGCTGCTGCTCGACACCATCAAGGTGCCAAGCCCGGACTGCTACCTGCGCCCCGAGGGCATGAGCTGGGAAGAACACTCGCGCAACATGTTCCTGGCCATGGAACAGACCCTGGCGGACAACCACGACACAGTCGCCGCCGTAATCGTCGAACCGCTGATCCAGGGCGCCGGCGGCATGCGTATGTACCACCCGGTATACCTCAAGCTGCTGCGCGAAGCCTGCGACCGCTACGGCGTACACCTGATCCACGACGAAATCGCCGTGGGCTTCGGCCGCACCGGCAGCATGTTCGCCTGCGAACAGGCCGGCATCCGCCCGGACTTCCTGTGCCTGTCCAAGGCCCTCACCGGCGGCTACCTGCCGCTGGCGGCGGTGGTCACCACCGAAGATGTCTACAGCGCCTTCTACGACGACTACCCGACCCTGCGCGCCTTCCTGCATTCCCACAGCTACACCGGCAACCCGCTGGCGTGCGCGGCGGCCCTGGCGACCCTGGATATTTTCGAAGAAGACAACGTCATCGAAAACAACAAGGCCCTGGCCCAGCGCATGGCCACGGCCACCGCGCACCTGGCGGACCACCCCCATGTGTCGGAAGTGCGCCAGACCGGCATGGTGCTGGCCATCGAGATGGTCCAGGACAAAGCCACCAAGACCGCCTACCCCTGGCAGGAGCGCCGTGGCCTGAAGGTGTTCGAGCACGCCCTGGCGCGCGGCGCGCTGCTGCGGCCGTTGGGCAGCGTGGTGTACTTCCTGCCGCCGTATGTGATTACGCCGGAGCAGATCGACTTTTTGGCGGAAGTGGCCAGCGAAGGGATCGATATCGCCACCAACAGCAAGGTGAGCGTTGCCGTGCCCAAAGACTTCCACCCAGGCTTTCGCGATCCAGGTTGATTTGCCCTTCAAGCTTTGTATTTTTTCCAGAGAACAGACATGAGACTGTCCCGCTTTTTCACCGACACCCCGCTGAGCCTCGGCGATCACGAACTGCCTGAAGCCCAGGCGCACTACATCAGCCGCGTGCTGCGCATGAGCGAAGGCGATGCCGTGCAACTGTTCGACGGTTCCGGCCAGGAGTTTCGCGGCACGTTGCTGGAGGTCGGTAAAAAACACGTCAGCGTGCAACTGACCGAGCAATTCGCCGGGCAGGCCGAATCGCCGCTGCACATTCACCTCGGCCAGGGCCTGTCCCGCGGCGAGCGGATGGATTGGGCGATTCAGAAAGCCACCGAACTGGGCGTCAACGCCATCACGCCGATTTTCAGCGAACGCTGCGAAGTGCGCCTCAAGGACGAACGCGCCGACAAACGCCTGCTGCACTGGCGCCAGGTGGCGATCAGCGCCTGCGAGCAATGCGGGCGCTCGACGGTGCCGGTGATTCATCCACCGCTGCTACTGGCCGATTGGCTGAAGCAGACCGAGGCGGACCTGAAGCTGGTGCTGCACCCGGTGGCCGAGCCGATGGTCAGCCATGCCAAACCATCGAGCCTGGCGTTCCTGATCGGGCCCGAAGGCGGCTTGACCGACCCTGAAGTCGACACCGCGCAAGACGCCGGCTTCCACGCCGCCCGCCTCGGCCCACGCGTGTTGCGCACCGAAACCGCGCCGGTCGTCGCGCTGGCCGTCGCCCAACAACTGTGGGGCGACTTCTGACCGGCCCGAGGAGCGGGTTTATTCCACCGGCTCGCTGACCGGCGTGGCGAAGATCGCCTTCAACTCGGCGGTCATCGGAAACTCCAGGTTCAGGCCCTTCGGTGGGATCGGCTGTTCAAACCAGCGCCGGTAAATCCCGTTGATCTCACCGGTGCGGTACAGATCGCCCAAGGTGTCGTTGACCACCGCGAGAAACTGCGGATCGTCCTTGCGCACCATGCAGCTGTAGATTTCCCGCGACTGCTCCTCGCCCACCACCACCCAGCGATGTGGGTCCCTGGCCTTGGCGCGCTCGCCGTAGAGCAACGCATCGTCCATATAGAACGCGGCTGCGCGGCCGGTCTCGAGCATCTTGAAGGCTTCGCCATGGTCCTTGGCGCTGATCACCGACAGGTTGCCGTTGTGCTCGGCGTTGTAACTTTTGAGAAAACGTTCGTTGGTGGTGCCGGCGGTCGTCACCACGTTCTTGCCCTTGAGGTCGGCGAAGCCTTGGATGCCGCTGTCTTTCGCCGTCAGCAGTTGCCCCTTCACGTAGATGAAGCCGTAGGAAAACGCCACCTGCTTCTGCCGCTCGGCGGTCACCCCGGTAGAACCGCACTCCAGGTCGACGGTGCCGTTCTGCACCAGCGGGATACGGGTCTGGGAAGTCACCAGGTTGTACTTCACGCTAAGGTTGGCCACCCCGGTTTTCTGCTGGATGCGTTCGACAATCTTGTTGGCCAGGTCCACCGAATAGCCCATGGGCTTGCCGCTCTGGTCGCCCACGTAGGAAAACGGCACCGACGCATCGCGATAACCCAAGGTAATGGACTTGGTGCTGGCGATCTTACTCAACGTGCCCTCTGCCGGCGGTTCATTCGCCTGAACCGGCACGCCGAACAAAAGCCCCAGGGTGCAACCGATCAACAGGATTTTTCTCATTGTTATTCTCCGTTGGTGTGTGACGATTCAAGCGGCGCGGGGCGCCAGGCCCTGCATATCAATCGATGGCATGTGCTGGCCGATCAGTTCGGCCAGCAGTTGGCCGCTGCCGCAGGCCAGGGTAAAACCGAGCGCGCCATGGCCCAGGTTCAGCCACAGGTTGCGATAGGCACTGGCGCCGATCAGCGGCACCCCGGTCGGCGTGGCGGGACGCATGCCGGCCCATTCGACCGCCTGGGCGTAGTCGCCGGCCAAGGGGAATGTCTCGACCGCCTGGCGCCTGATCAACGCGAGCCGCTTGGGCTCGAGGCCGGCGTCGAAACCGACGATATCGACCATCGCCGCCACCCGCAATTGCTCGCCGATCCGGGCGTACACGATCTTGCGGTCGTAGTCGGTGATGCTCACATTCGGCGCCCGATGCTGCGCGCCAATCGGCACGCTCAGGCTGTAGCCCTTGAGCGGATACAGCGGCAGCGCCAGCCCCGGCAACCCCAACTCAGCGCTGCGATGCCCGGCGGCGAGGACCAGTTGCTCGACCGGCATTACCTCCTCGCCCAACTCGATGGCCTGCACCGCACCGGCGCTGTGACGGATCCCGGTGACCTTGCGCCCCAGCAAGAAGCGGCAATGCCCCGACGCTTGCAGGCGCGCCGCCAGGCGTTGGCAGAAGGCGTGACAATCGGCCACTTCCTCGTTCGGCGTGTAGATCCCACCGACAAAACCACCGCTCGCCAGCGCCGGCTCCAGGCGGGTGCAATCGGCCGCCGACAGCACCTGCTGTTGCAGGATATCCGTGACCTTGCGGCGCGCATGCTCGAAGGTGTCGGCGTTGCGAAACGTCACCAGCTTGCCGTTGCGCCGCCAGTCGAAGCCGTCCAGACGATCATCCTCGCGCCATTGCTCCAAGGTGGCCTGGCTCAGGCTCGCCAGGCGCAGCAAGTGGGCGGCATTGCGCCGGTTCACCGAGCCACGGCAGGCGCCGAGGAACGCCGCCATCCAGCGCCATTGCTGCGGGTCGAGGCGCGGGCGCAGCTTCAATGGCGAATCACCGCGCAGCAGCCAGCCAAGCGCTTGCAGCGGCACGCCGGCATCGGCCAGCGGCGCAACGTAGCGATACGACAACTGCCCACCGTTGGCGAAACTGGTTTCGCTGCCCAGGGTGTCGCGCGCGTCGATCAGCGTCACGTCATGCCCGGCGCGCACCAGCGCGTAGGCGCTTGCCAGGCCGATGACCCCACCCCCGATGATACAAACCTGCCTGGCCATCCCCGCTCCTCGCCGTTGAATAAGACGGCTCAAGCGTAGGGGCAGGTGACAGGCCCGCGACAATGAATAAAGATGGGTCACCTATAAGCAAAGGTTATGGACTCGCCATGCGCTTGCGTCATATCGAAATCTTCCAGGCCATCCGCCAGACCGGCTCCATCAGCGCCGCCGCGCAATTGCTGCACGTCTCGCAACCGGCAGTGAGCAAAGTGTTGCAGCACGCCGAGTTGCAACTGGGCTTCCCGCTGTTTCTGCGCGTGCGCGGCAAATTGCAGCCCACGCCGGAAGCCCTGGCGTTGGAACGCGAAGTCGAGAAAGTCAGCGAAAGCCTGCAAGGCGTAAGGCGCCTGGCCAAGAGTCTGCGCCGGTCGCCGGCGCAGAGTGTGCGGATCGGCGCGATCCCGGCGCTGGCGCTGTCGTTGCTGCCACCGGCGATTCTGCAGTGGAAGCGCGCTTACCCGGACATCGCCTGCGAACTGTCCAGCGACCATAGCCGCGAGTTGGTGCAGAAGCTGTTGATGCGCGAAATCGACCTGGCGCTGACCCTCAACTTCGCCGGCCACCCGGGGCTCACCACCCAAGTGCTGGCCAACGGAGCCTTGGTCGCGCTGGCGTCCAAGGGCTATTGGAGCGACGCACAAACCCGCCAGCCGCTGCCGTTGGCGGAGCTGGCGGGAGCGCCGTTGATTGGCCTGTCCAGCGCCGACCCGTTGGCGGCAAAGCTCGACAGTTACCTGGAGAAAGTCGACCCGCCACCACGGGTGAGCCTCTCGGTGCAGACCTACTCCCTGGCCCGCGCGATGGTCGAATCCGGCGCCGGCCTGACCGTCATCGACCCCTTCACCGCCCTCGGCGCGTCGACGGCGACCACCTGCATCCGCACGCTCACACCGCCGCTGCCGATCACCCTGTACGCCCTGACCCGCGCCGACGAACCGCCGCCGCACATGTTGGCCAACCTGCTGCAGATCTTCGGTGAACGTGCCCGGGAGCTGCTCGAACGCCTGTAGTCAGCGCCCTCAACCTCTCTGAAGAACCAATGTGGGAGGGGGCTTGCCCCCGATGGCTGTGGTTCAGCCAGCATATTTGCCAACTGACACACCGCCATCGAGGGCAAGCCCCCTCCCACATTTTTTTAGACCGCGTCGTGCGTTAGAGCACGTAGTGCATGATCGCCACGAAATGCAGCAAACTGCCGCCGATCACAAACAGATGCCAGATCCCATGGGAATGCCGCAGGCGGTCCTCCAGGGCAAAAAAGATAATGCCGACGGTGTACAACACCCCGCCCGCCGCCAGCCAGATAAACCCCGCCGTGCCCAGCGCGGCGATCAGCGGCTTGACCGCCACCAGCACGATCCAGCCCATCACCGCATAGATCACGATCGACAGAACCCGTGCTTCAGAACGCGGTTTGATCTCCTGCAGAATGCCGATCACCGCCAGCCCCCACACGATCCCGAACAACGTCCAGCCCCACGGCCCTCTTAAACTGACCAGGCAAAACGGCGTGTAACTGCCGGCGATCAACAGGTAGATCGAAAAGTGATCGACCTTCTGCATGATCGCTTTTCGCCGCCCCTGCACGCTGTGATACACCGTCGACGCGCTGTACAGCACCATCAACGTAAACCCATAAATCGCCACGCTGACAATCTTCCAGGGGCTGCCGTCCAGGCTCGCCACCACCAACATCCACACCGCGCCCACACACGCCGCGACTGCACCGAGCAAATGGCTCCAGGCGTTGAATCGTTCCCCGTGGTACATCTGTCACTGACCTCCCGTAACCGTTGACCGCTGGCTGACAAGCGTCCCGCCTTGCGCATAAGAGTGCAAGGGCCTTATGACGTTCCGGCGACGCCGCACGGTTTTGCGCGCACAATCGGCAGCATTCGAACAAGAGCCACGGCCATGTTGATCGACGAAGAGTTCACCCTCAAAAAGCTGGAAATCTTCCTGGCCTTCATGCGTACCGGCAACCTGGCCCGCGCCGCTGCCGAGCTGCAAACCAGCAACGTCAGCGTACACCGCGCCATCCACTCCCTGGAAAACGCCCTGCGCTGCCCGCTGTTCAAGCATGAAGGCCGCAACCTCACCCCGCTGGAAAGCGCCTACGTGCTCGAAGAGCGCGCACAAAAGCTGGTGCAGGACGCAGTCGACAGCATCCGCCTGACCCGCGAAGCCGCCGGCTTCTCCGCCGAACGCTTCAAGCTCGGCTCGCTGTATTCGCTGACGGTGAAAACCGTGCCGCAGTTGATCATGGGCCTGAAACTGCGCCGCAGCGAACTCAACATCGACCTGATCCTCGGCTCCAACTTCGACCTGCTGTATAAGCTCAAGAACATGGAGGTCGACGCGATCCTGATCTCCCTCGACGAACGCGCCAACGACCCCGATTGCGAACAGATCGCGTTGTTCTCCGACGACATCTTCCTCGCCACGCCCGCCGACTCGCCCTTCGACCGCGACCAGCAGATCGACCTGGCCGACGTGCGCGACGCCACGTTCATCACCCTCACCCAAGGCTTCGCCACCCACCAGGACGGCAACCGTGTGTTCAAGCAAGCGGGGTTCGAGCCGAAGGTGGCGATGCAGGTCAATGACATCTTCACCCTGCTGAGCATGGTCAGTTCGGGGGTCGGTTATGCGCTGCTGCCGGGGCGGATTGCGGCGGTGTATGAGAACCGCGTGAAGCTGATACCGCTGCAACCCCGGTATCGGTTGCAGCAGCATATCGGGGTGGTGTTCTTGAAGGCCAAGGAGCGTGATCCGAATTTGCTGGCGTTGTTGGCCGAATGTCGGATGTATGCCAATCGGCAGGTGACAGCCTGACAGACCGTTATCGGGGGCAAGCCCCCTCCCACATTGAAACGCACTCCAAATGTGGGAGGGGGCTTGCCCCCGATAGCGCCAGCCCAATCACCGCAACACCCCAAAGTCAGCCCACCAACCCTCGCACAATGAAGTACAGCAACGAAGGCCCGAGCAAACAGCCAAGCCCGGTGTGGAACGTCGCGGTCAGCGCGCCATACGGCACCAGGCGCCGATCCGTCGCCGCCAGCCCCGCCGTCACGCCACTCACCGTACCGGCCAGCCCACCGAACACCATCGCCGAACGCGGGTTATCCAGGCCCATCCAACGCGCCGCAACCGGCGTGCCGACCATCACCAGAATCGCCTTGATCAAGCCAGTGGCAATCGACAGCGCCATCACATCCGAGGTCGCGCCGATCGCCGCACCGGTCACCGGGCCGACGATGTAGGTCACGGCGCCAGCGCCGATGGTGGTCATGCTGATCGCATCGCGATAACCGAACACCCAAGCCATGCTTGCACCGACGATAAACGGCAGGATCGTGCCCAGCAGCAGCGCAATCACACCGATCATCCCGGCCTTGCGCGCTTCGGTGGCTTGCACTTCAAACGCCGTGGCGACGATGGCGAAGTCGCGCAGCATCGCGCCGCCCATCAGGCCGATGCCGGAGAACAGCGATATATCCGCCAGGCCTTTTTGCCCGCCGGTCATGGTGCCGCCGACCCAGGCCAGCACCAGGCCGATCACGATGGCAATCGCCGAGCCGTGAACGCGCCCGAACGTCAGACGCTTGGACAGCACCATGGAAATCCACATCACCACGCCCACGAACGCAAAGGCGGTGACCAGGCCGTTATGCTCCAAACCCTTTTCAATGAGAGCCCACATATCAGCGGCCTCCCACGACAGGTGTCGGTGTGATCAGCGGTTCTTCATCGGGCAGCGGTTCGCCCTTGTGCGTGCGGCTGATCAACGCGATGGTGCAACCACACACCACCACCGAACCAATCGCCGCGAGCACCGCGACCGGGCCGCCGTGCAGAGCGGTGACCACGTTTTGCTGTGCGGCCATCGCCACCACCACGGGGATGTACATCGCCCCCCAGAAGCCGACGCCCATTTCGCAATCCTTGGTCATGCCGCCGCGTTTGTGCATCCACAGCCGTGCGCAGATCAGCAGGATCATCGCGATGCCCACCCCGCCCACGTTGGATTTGACGCCGAGCAACACGCCAAGCATGTCGCCCATGATCACGCCCGCGAGCGTGCAGATCGCCAGCAATGCCACACCGTAAATAATCATTGTTGTTGTCCTCAAAGTGCTCGATCGATTTTTTGTTGTTGTGCTTCGAAAGCCTTGGGTGGTGCTTTATCGGTGGCGGCGCTCCTCCTCTTCCAGCAGGGCCTGCAAGGTGTCCAGGCGCGCACCTTCGCAGGCGATCACCGTGCCGTGTTCGAACACGCGGCGTGACAAGCCGGTGAGAACGGCGCCGGGGGGCAGTTCGATCTGCAGGCGCACGCCGCGCTCATAGGCGCTTTGCACGGTGCCGCGCCAGTCGACGACGCGGCACATGTTGAAGGCCAGGTCGTCGCGCAATTGCGCAGGGTCGCGGATCGGCCGCGCCCGGGTACTGCTCAAGTAGCTGATGCGCGGTGCATTGAGCGTGACGAACGCTTCAGCCAGCACCTGGGCCGGGCGCTCCAGCAGCGCGCAATGGGACGGCACGCTGACGGCCAGGCGCTTGGCGATGCCGTTGCCTTTGACGCGCTGGGCGACACGCTGCATCGCTTCATCGCTGCCGGCGATCACCGTCTGGTTGTCGGCGTTGATATTGGCCAGGTACACCGGGGTTTCGGGGCTATGGATGTCGGCCAGCAGGGTTTCGACAGTGGATAAATCCGGGCCGATCAGGGCGGTCATACCGTAGCCCTGTGGATAAGCCTGCTGCATCAGTTCGCCACGCAGGCTGACCAGCCGGACGGCGTCGGCAAAGTCCAGGGCACCGGCAATCCCCGCCGCCGGGTAAGCACCGATGGACAAACCCGCCACATAGTCCGGCGTGCGCGCCAACAGGCGCGCATGGGCCACACCCGCAATCAACAGACACAACTGCACAGCGCGGGTACTGGCCAAGGCTCGCGCAGAGTCGAGT
This sequence comes from Pseudomonas sp. K8, assembly GCF_014889455.1. Lineage (NCBI taxonomy): Bacteria > Pseudomonadati > Pseudomonadota > Gammaproteobacteria > Pseudomonadales > Pseudomonadaceae > Pseudomonas > Pseudomonas sp. K8. The sequence goes on along the minus strand of NZ_VJWO01000009.1, from coordinate 90,380 downwards.
GGGCGAACGTCTTCAGCCAAGGCCTCGCTGGCTTCGTCCAGCACCGACGCGGGCAAATGCCGAAGCATGCCAGGGCGTTGCGCGCCCTGCCCCGGAAACACCAGCAGGCTGCTCATATCAGCGCCTGCCAGGGATCGATGACCAGGTGCGCGCCGCTGGCGGTTTTGAGTAATACGCGACGTGACGAGCCGGCCCATTCGCGCAAGGCGACGGCGCCAAACGGGGTTTGCAGTTGCAGGTCCACGGCGCAGACCGCCGTGTCCAGGATCGCCAGCAAGTCCTCGGCGTCGCGTCGCTCCAGCGGCTCGGGGGTGTGCAGGATCAAATCCAGATCGCTGGCGTCATGCAGCGCTTCGATGCCCGTGGCCAATTCAAAACCCGCACTGCCGCTGACGCCCCAATCCTTCTGCGCCAGCAGCGGCCGCAGTTGAGCCAGCGCCTGCAATGCCGGCAAATCCCGTGGCGATGTCACCTCGCGCAGGGCTTGCGGCGTCACGCGCCGCCGCACCAGCGCCAGCGGCATCTGCGCGGCGAAACGCTGCTCGCGCAAACGCCCGCGCACGCCGACCGCCACCAGGCCCGGTTGCGCAATGGCGCGGCGGACCACCACCGGCTGCCCGGCGCCGAGCGCCTCCAGCACCCAGGCCGGCGCATCGGCAGGCACATGCGCCGGGGTCATGCCCCAGAGCAGGTCGTGGGCGTTCACCATTGCGCCCGCAGCAGTTGGCGCACATGGCTGGAGGCGGCGCGATGGGGCGCACCCAGGCGACCGCTCAAATCACGGCCATCGACATCCTTGATCGCATTGACCAGGCAGTCGCTGACCCGCGCCACATCGTCCTTCGTCGGCTGTTCAATCTGGCTGACCGACAGGGTCTCCCAGAGCAAACCGAGGCTGGCATAACTGTCGATGTCATAGGCCATCGGCGGCACGCTGGCGGCCAGGGCTTCGAGCTCTTCGACGCTGCGCAGGGTCACCCGCGCCGCCGAGGCCTTGCCCATGGCGTGAACCATCACGCCGGGGTCGCGCAGGGCGATCAGGCGGTTGGCCTGGTAGCCGTGGGCGAGGAACGCGCCGGACATGGCCTTGCCCACCAACAACCCGATCACCGGGTGCCCGGCCAGACGGGCCCGAGCGTAGCTGTCGACCGCGGCGGCCAGGGCTTGATGGATGCCGAGGGCTTCTTCGCGACGGCCATAGGCCTGGCTCGGCACATCGACGATGGCGATCAACGGGCGCTGGTCGCCGGTCGCAATGGCTTCATCCACGGCTTTGGCCAACCCCCAGCCTTCGAGCAGGCCGACTTCGCCATTGCGTGCGCGGGGGAAGCGGTTTTGCGCGTCAGGGACCACGGCGATAAAGCGCACCGTGTGTTCACCCAATACGCCATCGGCGACTTTCAGCGAGTCCGGCAACCCTTCCACGGGTTGGGCGCCGGCACTCAACGCGTTGAACCACTGCAAGCCTCTCATGAGCGTTCTCCCTGATACAGATCGCGAACCGTCGCCGGGTCGATTTGCGGTTCGGCGTCCAGTTCAGCCAGGCGCGCCAGATAGAAGTCGGCGCGGCGACTGCGTTGTTGGGCGGGCAAGCCGAGCTGCAATAGCGCGCTGACGGTCTGCTGAATCTGCGCGACATCATCCGCCACGTAACGGTCGGCCAAGCCGCTGTTGAAGCGTTGTTCGCCGCCGGTCAGGCTCCAGATAAAGGGCCGGTCGCGGGAATCGTATTCATCCAGGCCGGCTTCCTGCTCGATCACCTGCGGACCGTTCAAGCCCAGGCGCGCTTCGCGGGTCACCAGCAGATAGCTGCACAGCCCGGCGGCGATGGACATCCCGCCAAAGCAACCGACGCTGCCCGCCACCACGCCGATCACCGGCTGATACTGGCGCAGATCGACAATCGCGGCGTGGATATCGGCAATCGCCGCCAGGCCCAGGTTGGCTTCCTGCAGGCGCACGCCACCAGTTTCCAGCAGCAGCACGGCGCGGGTCGGGATGCCGTTGCGGTTGTCTTCGGCCGCCAGTTCAAGGGCGCCGGCGATTTTTGCGCCGCCGACCTCACCGAGGCTGCCGCCCTGGAAGTTGCCTTCGATCGCGGCGATCACCACCGGCTTGCCAGCGATGTTGCCTTTGGCGATCACCACGCCGTCGTCGGCCTGGGGCACCACGCCCTGACGGCTGAGCCAGGGCGACATGACCCGTTCGAACGGGTCGATCAGCTCGCGGTAAGAACCTGCGTCCAACAAGGCCTTGGCCCGCTGCCGTGCGCCCAGTTCGACGAAGCTGTGTTTGCTGAGCAAGTCAGTCATGGCCGATCTCCTCGAAGCCTTGTTCCAGGCGCAGGCGCACCACGCCGGGCGTGGCACCGAAGTCGTGGATATCAATGTTCAACGCGGGCGGCGTGTGCTCCTGGAAGATCCGCTCGAACAGGTGCTGCCAGCGCTGTTCGGCGCCATTCACCGAGGTCTGTACCTGAATGCTCAGGATGCCGGGCGTGCCCGGTTCCAGCAGCACTTCGAGGTCGCCCGAACCGACACACCCCACCAGCGCGCGACCTTTGGGCGGCTGCCCGGCGGGAAATTCAAAGGATAAGGTTTCCATCAAAACGCTCCATCGAGGCGGTCGATAAACAGGCAGGCGGCCAACAGGTCGGCGGCGCCGCCGGGGGAGGCATTCAGGGCCAACAGCTGTTGGTCGAGTTCGTGCAAATGGCGGCGACCGGCCAGGGTCGCGCTGCCGCCTGCGTCGAGCACCGCTTGAGCGCCGTGTTGCATGGCGTGCAGGCCCGCGGTGCCGGCGCGGTAGAGCACGCAGGTGTCGGCCAGGGCGGTCATGATCGCGAGCAACGCATCCAGGCGCGCGTTCTGTTCACCGGCCTGTAGCTGGCGGCTTTTGTGCAGTTGCGGCAGGCCGCGTTGCAGCACCGAGGGGAAACCCAGCTGGGCTTCCTCACGGGCACCGCGTGCGCCGTAACGTTGCGCCACCTGCGCGCCGTGGCTCATGGGTTGCGGGGCATGGCGATCGTCGAGCAGGGCCAGTTTTGCCGCTGTCAGGGTTACGGCATTCGGGTGAAGGGATTGGGGTTCCAGTGCCGCAGCCGCGGTGAGTAAGCCGAGGGCCCAGATCGCACCGCGATGGGTGTTCACGCCGAGGGTGGTGACGAGCATCGCCTGTTCACCCTCACGACCGATGCGGCCGAGGGCTTCGCGCAGGGGCAAGCCGACTTCACCGATGTCGCGGGCGGCTTCGGCCATTGCCAGGAACATCGGCCACAGCGACAGCGCCGAGGCGTGCATCAGGCCCAGGTGCAAATCGCGGTGGGCGCCGTTGCCACGACGGTCCACCAGGGCCGGTTTGGGCGACAGGTCGGCTTCGTCGATCAGGGCGTCGACGGCCAGGTCCGCCAGGCGTTCGGCAACGCTGAGTGGGTGCAGTTTGAGGGCGCGCATTTACCAGCTCCTGAACTTGGCGGGAGGGTTGTACAAACCGCCGGACCACTCCACCAGGTCGGCCACGCTCTTGGCGGCCAACAACTCGCGGGTGGCGTCGGTGCGGCGGATGCCGAGGTCTTCGGGCCAGGCGATCAGGCCCTCACGGCGCATGCGCGCGGTGTCTTTGGGGTTATGGCGCATGCCGATGGCAGTCACCCCGGCGACGGCGGCAATCATCGCCTGGCGCTCTTCCAGGGAGCGCGCCTTGTACAGGTAGGCAATGCCTTCTTCGGTGAGCAGGTGGGTGACGTCGTCACCGTAGATCATGATCGGCGCCAAAGGCATGCCGCTTTTGCGCGCCACCTCCACCGCGTCTAGGGTGTTGACGAAGGTCGGTTTGCCGCCCTCCTGGAACGTCTCGACCATTTGCACCACGAGCTTTTTGCCGCGCTCCAAGAGTGCTTCGGGAGCATCCTCGTGACGCATGTCGAGCCAGGCCGGGGTGCCATGGCGGCGGCCACGCGGGTCGTGGCCCATGTTCGGTGCGCCGCCGAAACCGGCGAGGCGCCCGCGGGTGACCGTGGAGGAATGCCCGTCGCCGTCGACTTGCAGGGTGGCGCCGATAAACAGGTCCACCGCGTATTGGCCGGCCAGTTGGCAAAACATGCGGTTGGAGCGCATGGAACCGTCGCGGCCAGTGAAGAACACATCCGGTCGGGCGGCGATGTAGTGTTCCATGCCCAGTTCAGTGCCGAAGCAATGCACGCTTTCGACCCAGCCGCTTTCAATGGCGGGAATCAGCGTGGGGTGCGGGTTGAGGGTCCAGTTGCGGCAGATCTTGCCCTTAAGACCCAGGGATTCGCCGTAGGTGGGCAGGATCAATTCGATGGCGGCGGTATTGAAGCCGATGCCGTGGTTGAGCGACTGCACGTTGTGTTTTTCGTAGATGCCGCGGATTGCCATCATCGCCATCAGCACATGCACCGGCTTGATGTGGCGCGGATCACGGGTGAACAGCGGTTCGATGTAGAACGGCTTGTCGGCCACCACCACGAAGTCGACCCAACTGGCCGGGATGTCGACGCGGGGCAAGTCGGTGACGTCATCCACCAACTGATTGACCTGCACAATGACAATGCCATCGCTGAACGCTGCCGGCTCGATCAGCGCCGGGGTGTCTTCGGTACTCGCGCCGGTGTAGATATTACCGGCGCGGTCGGCCATGAAGCCGGCCGAGAGCACCACATTGGGGATCAGGTCCACCACCAACCGGGCATAGAGTTCGATGTAGGTGTGGATCGCGCCGATTTCCAGCAGGCCGTCTTCCAGCAACTGGCTGATGCGCAAGGATTGGGTGCCGGCGAAAGAGAAGTCGAGCTTGCGCGCGATGCCCTTTTCAAACAGGTCCAGGTGCTCGGACCGGCCGACACTGGGCATGATCATGTGCAAATCGTGGAGCTTGGCCGGGTCAGCCTTGGCCAGGGAGCGCGAGAGGAAATCCGCCTGCTTCTGGTTATTGCCCTCCAGCACCACGCGGTCGCCGGGGAGAATCAGGGCTTCGAGGGCCTCAACGATTTTGTCGCTGGGCAGCACGGCCCCATCCGCATACTGCTTGACCAGCCCGAGCCGCCGCTGCTTCTCGTCGCGCCGCCGCGTCCAGCGCGAGTCGGGGGTAATTATTGTTGTCATGGTCGCTCCACGGGTTTGCTGTCGTGGGCTGTACCTTAGGAGTGATTCAGAGGGGCATCAATCAAGCTGGGCGGCGGATCGTTACGGCTGGAGTAATGAATCAGCCACAGACACGGGGTTAAGCCTAATGGGGAGCAACATGCCCCCCAAAACAGCCCACGGCGCTACTCGAAGCGAGGTAAATGCGGAACCACCGTCGGCTTTTGCGCACTCACCCATGCGTCGAACCCTCCGGTGATCGATGTTACGTGCAGGTAGCCCATATCAAGCAGCGATACAGCCGCGAGTGCTGCACGACCACCCGTTTTGCAGTACAGCACGACCTTAAGGTCCCGCGAACTGAGTGCGGTATCGTTGGACAGTTTAAATTCCAGCATTCCGCGCGAGGCATGCACAGCGCCCGAGATATGACCTGCGGCATACTCGTCGGCTTCACGTACATCAATAAGTACATCCGCATTCTGGATAGCCAGGTCAACGTCTTCGATGGCAACTTCTTCGATACGGGCTTTAGCGTCTACTACAAGATCGTGGGCAGTTTTAATCATGGTATTTGGGAAGCGTCCAGTTGGGAGAGTTAGCCGACGTTCAAAGCGGCGCCGCAACACCTGCGCGGCTGCCATCGGTATTAATCATGTGGTCGGCCATTTCGGAAAACATACGTTGCAGCTTCGCATTCAGGACTGCGTCATCCACCTGCTCGTTGATTGCCTGACACATGCACAGCATCCATTCGTCGCGCTCGACAATACTGACTGCAAAGGGCGCATGTCGCATGCGCAAACGCGGGTGGCCACGTTCCTGTTGAAACAGTGGCGGACCGCCAAGCCAGCCACTCAGGAACTTGAATAGACTGTCGGCGCTGCCGGCAAGACTCGGCGGGTGCATCTGGCGCACTCTTCGCGCCTCGCACAGCACCTCCATCAATTCGAAAAAGCGGTCGACCAGTTTATGGATACCCGCCTCTCCCCCTAACTGGAGATAAGTACTGGTGTTGTTCTTATGCACGGTACTCAATAGTTCAGTCATATCGTCAGCACTCAATGTTGGAACTTTATCCCGCGGGCAAGCGCATGTGTCACACAGCACTGCCATTGGCAGATGACGCCGCCGTCGTTTATCGCAACGGGCCATGACCAGGCAGTTAGCACGCGCCATGCCAAGAGCGGAAATGTGTTTTTTATTGATTGATAACAAATACTTAACTATTCGAGCACGAAGATGGCAGATGCGTTGGCAGTCACATATTCTGCCAATCGGCTATGACGGCAGTGGTTGGCAGTCAGGGTGCGGGCGAGCGCCTACGACGTGTGGCAGGCCGAGCATTGGGAGCAGCGGATTGATTGAGCTCTGAAGACGAGCGCTAACCTGTGTGGGAGGGGGCTCGCCCTCGATGGCAGTGGCTCAGTTACAGATACTGAGACTGACACACCGCCATCGGGGGCAAGCCCCCTCCCACATTTGTTCGGCGGTGTCTTTTAAATAGCGGTCCCCAAAAGGGAGTGATCAGTCGCTGTTTGGGAACGTTTCAAGATGCTGGAGAAGGGCTGACTTGATCCCGCGCTCTGTCGACCAGCAACTGCCCCAAAGCCGCCATTTGCTGGATTCCGAGCATGATTGCGCGCTGCGAGCGACACGTTCATGCAGGGCGCAAAATATTGCAGGAAGAATCCGAACGCTGACTCATCACAACTCCATCACCACCTTGACCGCTCCAAGACCTTCGAGGGCGTAGCTGTTGTACTCATACACGCCCCCCTGAATATCCAACCGAAGCACGCCCTCATGCTCACTTACTTGCACATCGGGTTCTTTGGTTTTCAGAAATGGATGAGCCGACACCAACCCTGTGAGTATTTCCTGATCACTCCCCAGGTCCTTATGAACGTAGTACCTGTAGGAAAAGCCCACCGTCGCACCACCCTGCCCATCCCGCGCGCCGTAGATTGAGGTGCCGTTGCCCAAGGAATGTTTCAACACCACCTCATCCAGATCCGGTGTCCCGGGCGACATGACCCAACTGCCCGCGATATAAATCAGGCAGACCACTAACAGGCAGTTACGCAGGATCGGTATGAAGCCTTCAGTGGCCTTGAGAAATCGCATACTCAATACCTCTCCTTATCCAATATTGATCTCGCGGGTCATCACCAAAAGGATCACCTCCCCACCATGATCCAAAATCCGGATGGGTGGTTTTTGCGATGGTCTGAGCAACACCAGCGGCGCGCAGCAACACGTGCTCAGGAATGCCCAACACCGTACCAGTTGCACCGTAATTGAAGTTACCAAAAGCCTCGTATTGGCGCCCTCGCTTCTTGTAGTTCCATGGCCCGGCAGCTCTGACCTGAGAATAAAACCAGGAGTAGGCGAACGCCGAGCCTGACTGGAGATGAACACGCTTGCATTTGGCTATTGCCATATTTTCTAGAAGTGAAACACCAGGCGGCATTAACGGTACGGCCATGTGCCGGTCCTTGTTGGCAGTGAGGGGTGCTGAAATTAGCATCCCACTCAGGCCAGAAAACCTGTCCAATCCAGGCAAAGAACTTGCCTACATAAACAACATTCAATTCTGACATCAGTGCGCTCAACGCTAACCTGTGTGGGAGCAAGCCCCTCCCACATCGGGATCATCGCAAGGCTTATGTTCAGGCCAGGCCGGATTCAACCAGCAGGGCTTCTAACCCCATCAAATCCGGCACTTTCGCCACATGCTCCCCCACCTGCACCGCCGCCAGTTCCAGCGGGCACAGCGGCACATCCACGTAGCTCAACTGGCTATCGAGTTTGTAGGAGCGGGGAATCCCCTGGATCACCATCGCAATGAACTTCAATGACGGCCGCCCGCCCAGGGCGTTCAGCACGACGATGCGCGAGCGCTCGCCGGTCACGCTGGCTTCACCGCAGGCCGCTTCGAAGCTGATCAGCGGCAATTGCCGGTCGCGCCAGGTCACTTGCCGCAGGTACCAGGGCGGTGCGTCGCTGGCCGGTTCGCCGCGCTGGAAGTCGATCAGTTCAGCGATGGCGACGTTGGGCAGCACCAGGTGGCGGTCGGCGAGGGGCAGGAGCAGGCCGGTGAGTTGGCTGGTGCGGTGGTCAAGCATGGGACTTGCTCCAATAGGCGATGCTTTCCAGCAGCACCGACTCCTGATACGGCTTGCCGAGGTAGTCGTTGACGCCGATGGCCATGGCGCGGTCGCGGTGTTTCTGGCCGGTGCGGGAGGTGATCATGATGATCGGCAAGCGCATCAGCCGTGGGTCGTTGCGCACCTGGATGGCCACTTCGAAACCGTCCATGCGCGGCATTTCGATGTCCAGCAGCATCAGGTCCGGGGTGTGTTCTTCCAGCACGGCCATGGCGTCGATGCCGTCCTTGGCGGTGAGGACGTTCATGCCGTTGCGCTCGAGCAGGCGGCTGGTGACTTTGCGCACGGTGACCGAGTCGTCCACCACCAGCACCAGCAGCGGGCGCTTTTTCAGCGGCGCGTTGAGCAGCAGCGGGACGTCCACCACCTGGGCCGGCAAGGCCGGTTGCCGGGCGCGGATGTGGGCGAGCAGGTCGATGATCAAGACCACGCGGCCATCGCCGAGAATGGTCGCCCCGGAGAGCCCCTTCACCCCGGCAAACTGCGGCCCCAGGCCCTTGACCACGATTTCCCGGCTCCCCGCCATGCTGTCTACCTGCACCGCCACGTGCCGTTCGTTGTACTGCACCAACAGCACCGGCAACGGTTGGTACTGGCCCAGCAGTTTCGGGCGGGCGACCGTGTGCAACAGGTCACCGAGGTAAAACAGCTCATAGCGCTGGCCAGCGTATTCATAACGCGGCGGGTCCAGTTGATAGTGCCCTTCCAGCTCATGGGGCAACACGCGCACCAGACCTTCGATGGTGTTGAGCGGCATCGCGTATTGATCGTCCGCGCACTGCACCATCAGCGCACGGTTGACCGACACGGTGAACGGCAGGCGAATACGAAAATGCACGCCCGCCCCCGGTATCGAATCGATAAACATCGAGCCGCCAAGCTGGCGCACTTCTTCATGCACCACGTCCATGCCCACGCCACGCCCGGAAATCTGGGTGATCTTTTCCGCGGTGGAGAACCCCGGCTGCAGGATGAACTGCAACACGTCATGGTCGCTGATCTCTTGATCAGCAGCGAGCAGGCCGCGCTTGATCGCCTTGCGCCGTACCGCATCGAGAGACACGCCGGCACCGTCGTCGCGCAGGTCGAAGAGGATATCGCCGCCTTCGTGGGTCAGGTCCAGGGTGACGCGGCCCTTCTCGGGCTTGCCGGCCAGCAGCCGCGCCTCGCGGGACTCCAGGCCGTGATCGACGGCGTTGCGCAGCATATGTTCCAGCGGCGCGACCATGCGTTCCAGCACGTTGCGGTCCATCTCGCCCTCGGCATTGCCGACCACGAATTCCACGTCCTTGCCCAACTCCTGCGCGACCTGGCGCACGATGCGCTTGAGGCGCGGCAGCATGCGTTCAAAGGGCACCATGCGCGTTCGCATCAGGCCTTCTTGCAATTCGGTGTTGATGCGCGCCTGTTGCTGCAACAGGTCGTGGGCATCCTGGTTGCGGCGTTCGAGGGTTTCCTTGAGGTCGAGCAAGTCGGAAGCAGACTCGAACAACGCCCGGGACAGTTGCTGCAACTGTGAATGACGGTCCATTTCCAGCGGGTCGAATTCGTCATAGTCCAAGCGCTCGGCTTCGGCCTGCTGACGGCTGAAGAGGCGGCCCTGGGTTTCGCTGTCGAGCCGACGCAGTTGGTCGCGCATGCGCTCGAGGGTGGTTTCCACCTCGTTGAGGGCAACCTGCGCGTCGTTGACCTGCTGTTCGATTCGGCCACGGAAGATCGAGGTTTCACCGGCCAGGTTGACCAGGTCGTCCAGCAGGTCGGCGGAGATTTTCACCATGTCGGCCGTCGGTTCGACAGCCGCTTCGGCCTTGCCCGTCACCAACGCCACCGCCGCCACCGGCTCATCGCTGGGGTGGACCAGGCTCTTGATGCGCTCGATGAGTTTGTCCACCGAGCCCACCGGCAAGCCCGCCGCCACCGCATCGATCATCTGCGCCAGGCGGTCGTGACAACCTTGCAGCAAGGCGAACAACTCAGAGGACGCCACGAGCAAACCGGAGGACAAGCCTTCGTAGAGAAACTCCAGCTCATGGGCCAAGTCGCCGATCGGGCCGATCTCGACCATGCGCGCACCGCCCTTGAGGGTGTGCAGGTCGCGCAGCAGGGTTTCGACTTCCTGGCGGTTATGGGGCTCAGCCTGCCAGCGCAGCAACGCCGCGCCCGAGCTGTCGAGAATATCGGCGGCTTCTTCGAGGAAGATATCCAGCAATTCAGGGTCGATGCCCAAGGTATGCGCGGTCGCGACTGGCGCCGTGGGCGAACCGCTGTGGCGCAACGCCCGGACTTTGGCGATCAACTCACTGGAATCGCTCAGCGCCTGATGCTCTTGCAACTGGTCCAACTGCAACGCCAAGTGCTCATGACTGGACATCAGTACCTGGGACAGCTCGCCGGAATAGCTGTAGCGGCGGTCCGCCAGGCCTTCGTAAAGGCCTTCCAGCTCGTAGGCAAGGTCGCCGACCGGCCCGATTTCGGCCATGCGCGCGCCGCCCTTGAGGGTGTGCATATCGCGCTGCAACGAGGTCAACGGCGCGACGCCCTCGGGTTCCAGCAACCAGCGCTTGAGGGATTGCCCGGCGCTGTCGAGGATATCCACGGCTTCTTCGAGGAAGATCTCGACGATCTCATCATCTACCACCGCGTGCCGATCCAGGCGGGCCGTCGCGGCGCCCAGTTCGGAGATGCTCAGCGCACGGCTGCCGTCGCTTTTGATCAGGCCGGTGGCGGACGGATCGAGGGCGCCATCCAGCAGCTCGCGCAAGGCTTGCATGCGCGTCGGGGCCGGGCTGATTTCCTGACCGGCGGCCAGTTCGTCGAGCATGTTGATCAGCGCTTCGTGGGCCTGTTCGGCCTCCTGGAAAAACCGCTCGCTGACCGCCAGGCTGCTTTCTTCCACGGCGCCGTAAAGGTCGAGCAGGGCTTCGCACAGTTCGTCGATGGCGTGCAGGTCGGCGAGGTGCGCGCCCTGCCCCAGGGTAGTCAATTCATCCAGCAGCGCGGTCAGTTCCTGGCGTTCGCCGGGGTGTTGTTGCCAGCGGCGCAGCAGGCTTTCGGCGTCGAGCAGGATGTCCATGCCCTGGGCCAGGAAGTTGTTGATCAACTGCGGATCACGCTTGATCCGCAGCCCGGTGCTCGGCGCTTCGAGCTGGGCTTGAAGCTGCTGATCGAGCAGGCTTTGGGTGCGACCGATCAGGTCGGCGGCCCCTTGGATCGGCATCAGCGGGTCGCCGTTCAACTGGCGCAAGCCCCGTTGGAACAGGCCCTCGGCCTCCAGCAGCAGTTCCACTTCATCCAGGTCCAACGGCAGGCGGTGGGCCTTGTACTCGCGGGTCAGGTGATCGAGCGGGCGCGCCAGTTCGGCGATCGGCAGCACGCCGGCCATGTAAGCGCTGCCTTTGAGGGTGTGCAAGGCGCGTTGCAGCTCATCGCTGACTTGCAGCGGCACATGCTCGGCGGCCTGGCGCAGGAAATGGTTGAGGCTGTCGAGGTGGCTCTGGACTTCGTTGCGGAAGATCTCCAGCAGCATCGGGTCATGGGGTTCGGCAGCCGCCACGGCAGTGCCGCTGGCCAACGCGTGGGCGCGCGCGGCCAGGGCGTCGACCGCGTCCCGCTGGCGCTGGGCACCGGCGGCGAAGTCGGCGATCAGTTCCGGCAGCAGGGCCACTGCTTCATCCAGCACCTGTTGCACCTCGGGGCCGGCGGCCACGCTGCGCTCCAGCACGCGGTTGAGCAGGTTCTCCACGGCCCAGGCCAGTTCCGCCAGCACCAGGGCCCGCACCATGCGGCCGCTGCCTTTGAGGGTGTGGAAGGCACGGCGCATTTCGCCGAGGGCGGTTTTATCGACGCCGCTCGGCAGATGGTGGTGCAGCACCTCGAGGACTTCGGCGGTCTCTTCGAGGAACACTTCACGCAGTTCGTCGTCGATCGGCTCTTCACCGGCCGGCGGCGGCAGCAGGCTGCCGGGGCGTTGCAGGGCGGGCGGGTTCAAGCGCGAAGCGGGATTGGCCAGCGCGTCGAACTGGGACTGGCTCGGCGTGCTCTCGCTCGACAGCGCACCATCCGGCGCCACCAGCGCCTGGCGCCAGGGCTTTTCGGCAGGCAGGTAACCCAGCGCGGCCAGGCCCCGGGTGGCCAGCTCCAGCACCCGTTCGCCAGCGGCGTCGGGGTCTTGGAGCATGCGCTCCAGGTAGTACTCCAGGCCGCTGATCACGTCGGCGAAATGCTCCAACTGCTCTGCGGACGGCACTGCGTCGTTGATCATCAGTTGTTCATCGACGTAATCAGTGCAACCGCGCATCAGGCTCGCTGCGCGTGGCAGTGGAATCATCGCCAGGGCGCCGCGCACCTGGCTCAACAGCTCCGGCAGGGACTCCAGGCGCTGGCGCTCCCACTGGGCGTCGATGCAGTCGATCACCAGCTCTTTGGCTTGCTTGAGGCACTGGCAGGACTCGCGGATCACCAACTGATGAATCTGCGTCAGGTCGGTGGTGGGCAGGCGGCTTTCTTCGCGGTTTTCCGGCTCGACCGTGCCCGCCATCCCGGCCAGCGTGGCTTCGACGTAGAGCAAGGCGCCGGCGACATCCATCAGCACCGCATCGTTGGGTTCGCGCTGGCCCTGGGCCAGGCTCAACACCACCGCAAGCTGGTCGATGATAACTTTGCGCGGCTGGCCAAAGCCCAGCACCGCAAGGGTATCGGCGATTTGCCGCAGCGGCGCCAACAGCGCATCGAGGTCGCTGGTGTGTTGACGGTCGCTGCGCACGAACAGGTCGAGGCGCTCCTTGACCCGCACCAGCTCCTCGCACAACGCGCCGAGCACCGAGCCCATTGCATTGCGGTCCGGCCCGGCCAGGCGCGCCCGTTCGGCATCGACCACGGCGCTGTCGGGCAAGGCTTCATCGAGGCCGTAGCGTTCTTTCAGGCTTTGCATGCGCGGCGTTGGCCGGGTGACTTTGGCGACGTAGAACAGCAGGCTCTTGAGCAGTTCATCCGGCGCCGGCTGGTTGATGCCGCCAATGCCCTGGACAAGCAGGCGCTTGAGTTGCTTGTCGCTGGCCTTGAGCAGGCTGCGCAGCGCCGGGCTGTTGGCGATCACGCCGGTCAACATGCCCTCGACCAGCGCCGAGGTAACTTGCCACAGCGGCAACAGCGGCGCGCCCTGGCACAGCGCTTCGAGGCGCGCGAAGACTCGCGCCATGTCTTCCAGGTTGCTCGGGCCGTGATCTTCGCGCAGCAACCCGGCCAGGGCTTGTTGCAGCAGCAGGTGCCACTGGCGCACCTGCTCGTTCAGGTCGGGCGGCGCGCGTTGCGCCAGCGTTTCTTCGGACAACGGCGCAATCGACAGCAGTTGCGGGCTGAACAGGCTGGTTTCGGACAACAGGCTTTCGCCGCGCGCACTGCGCAGGTCGTTGAGCAGCGGCAACACCACCAGCGGCAAGTCGCGACGCGCGCTGTGGATGCGGTCCAGGTACAGCGGCAATTGGCCGAGGGCTTGTTGTAGCAGGCGGATGCTTTCATCGCGCTGGCTGACGCGCCCGGCCTGCAGGGCCAGAGCCAGGGCTTCGATTTCTTCGGCGAGCAGCGCCGCGCCGTAGAACTCGACCATTTGCAAGGCGCCATGCACTTGATGGATGCACGCCAGGCAGTCGCCGAGGGTGTCGTTGTCGGTGGTTTCGACAAACGCGTCCAGCGCCGAACGGGCCTGTTTCAGGGTTTCGGCAATGTCGCCCTTGACCCATTCGAGGGCCACGTAGTCGTGCCGATCAACCATAACTGCTCCGCTTAGAATTCATGAGTTGCTGGTGTTCTTGAAACAAAGAGCGAGATCACATGTGGAGGGGGCTTGCTCCCGATGACGGTGTATCAGTCACCTGATTCATTGACTGACCCACTGCCATCGGGAGCAAGCTCCCTCCCACATTTGGATTGCATTTCAATCATCAGCCTGCTTAGCAGCCGGGAGGGTGAAGCCCGATACTGAGCGGCGCAGCTGGCTGGCCATCTTCGCCAGGTTGCCGATGCTCTCGGCGGTGGCGGTCGAGCCCGATGAGGTCTGGCTGGTGATCTGCTGGATGACGTTCATGGTCAGCGAGATCTGCCCCGCCGACGACGTCTGTTGCTGCGCCGCGTTGGAAATACTCTGGATCAGCGCCGCCAGGGTTTTCGACACGCCTTCGATCTCTTCCAGCGCCACCCCGGCGTCCTGGGCCAGCCGTGCGCCGCGCACCACTTCGGTAGTGGTCTGTTCCATCGAGATGACGGCTTCGTTGGTGTCGGCCTGGATCGCCCGCACCAGGGTTTCGATCTGCCGCGTGGCCGCCGAGGAGCGCTCGGCCAGGCGTTGCACTTCATCGGCAACCACCGCGAAGCCGCGCCCGGCATCCCCGGCCATGCTTGCCTGGATCGCGGCGTTGAGCGCAAGGATGTTGGTCTGGTCGGCGATGTCATCGATCAGGCTGACAATGTCGCCGATCTCCTGGGACGACTCGCCCAGGCGCTTGATGCGCTTGGCGGTGTCCTGGATCTGCTCGCGAATGTTGTCCATGCCGTGGATGGTGTTGTGTACCACTTCATTGCCCTTGTTGGCGATTTCCACCGAGCGCTCGGCCACCGCCGAGGATTCAGCCGCGTTCGCCGACACCTGATCGATCGACTGGGCCATCTGCTTGATCGCGGTGGAGGCCTCGGCGATTTGCTGGGCCTGATGCTCCGAGGCCTGCGCCAGGTGCATGGCGGTGGCCTGGGTGTCCTGCACCGCGCCGGCGACCTGGCCGGCGGTGAGGTTGATGGTAGCGACAAGGTCGCGCAGTTGGTCCACGGAATAGTTGATGGAGTCGGCGATGGTGCCGGTGAAGTCTTCGGTCACCGAGGCTGTCACGGTGAGGTCGCCGTCGGCCAGGTCTTCGATTTCATCCAGCAGGCGCATGATCGCGTTCTGGTTGCGCTCGTTCTTCTCGGCGGTTTCCCGCAGTTGCTGGTTGGTGGCGCGGACCATCACCAGGCCGATCAGGATGATCGAGGCCAGCGCCAGCAAGCCCAGCACATAGCCGCCGATCGTGTCGAAGCTGCGCCCGCCGGCGAGGTTTTCAAAGCCGGTGGCCAGGAGCGAGGCTTCATCGAGCAGGGTTTGCGAGAGGTTGAAAATATTGCTCGCCGAGGCCCGGACCTGGAACAGTTGCGGTGAGGTTTCGAGGATCTCGTCCACGGAGCCGGAGACAAACTCGAACAGCTCGGCGATTTCCGCCAGGCGCGCCCGTGCGTCGTGGTCCTCGACCTGGGTGATGCGCAGCCCGGGGTTGCCCTGGAGCATGCCGGTGAGCACCTGGCCGAAGCGGTTGGCATCGCGGCCAAAGGCATCGGCGGCCTGCGCGGCGGTTTCGTCACCGGCCAGCACGGTGTTGACCGCCCCCAGGATCCGTTCGGCCAGCAGCGACTGGCGCTGGGCCAAGGCCACCTGGCTGGCCGGGGCGCCGCGTTGCAGCAGGATATCCACGACCTTTTCCGATTCCATCTGCAGTTGCGGCACGGTTTCGGCCAGGGTCGCGGCAACTTGATGCAACGACAGCACGGTCTGTTCGCTGGCGAGGATCGCGTCGGTGTTTTTCAGCAGCGCTTCCCAGTCGGTCTGCACCGCCCGCATCTCTGCACGTACCGCACTGGGCGCGGCGGGCAGGCCGGTGGCCGGGTCGCCCTTTTTCAGGTAACCCCAGCGCCGGGCAAAGTCATTGCGCGCCTCCGCCAGCAACTTGAACGCCGCGGCCTTGCCGGCGGCGGCTTCGGTGGCGTTCTTGGCGATACGCTGGGACAGCACCCGCAACTCACCGGCGTGGCCGATGTACTGCTTGTCGTAGGTGGACTGGGTGTTGAGGTACGCGAAGTTGGCGAACAGCAACATGATGAACACGATCAGCGCAATAAACAGCACGATGATCTGCGAGCGGCTGCGTGAGCCTGCCTGGGGTTTGGGCGTGGTAGCGGTGGTCATGCGGCAACATCCATGAAGCCAGGGGCCTGGGCCAGAGCGAAGGGGCTGAAGACCTGCCATTGCTGATCAGCGTCGAACCGGCCACTGATAAAGGGTACGCCGGGGGTGGCGCTGGGCAACAAGGCGTCTTGTGCGAAATGCTGCATACCCACCACCTCGTCCACCAGCAGCCCGATAAATATGTCCTGGTATTCCACGACCAATACCCGCCGCTGCTTGTCTGCCTTGGACAGCGCATGGCCGAGGAACCCGCCGAGATCCATCACCGGCAGCAGGCGCCCACGCAGGTTAGCGACTCCTCTGATCCAGGTCTTGACCCCGGGCATTAAAGTGCAGCGCGGCTCATGCAGCACTTCGGCGACTTCGCGCATGGGCGCGACAAACCACTGTTCGCCCACGCGAAAGCCGATCCCGCTCCAGCCTTGCAGGCGGGTTTCCTGGGACGGCAGGTCAGCGGCCAGCAGGCGACAGCGGCGGTCGATGTCCAGCAGCAGCTCGAAGGCGGTTAGCGACTCGGTCATGATGGCGTGCCGTCAGCGGGCCAAGACCTTGTTCAGGGTGGCGATCAGCGTGGCTTCGTCCACCGGCTTGGTCAGGTAATCCTTGGCGCCCTGGCGCGCGCCCCAGATTTTGTCGGTTTCCTGGTCCTTGGTGGTGATGATGATGATCGGGATGCTGTTGGTTTCCCGCTCCTTGGACAGCTGGCGGGTGGCCTGGAAGCCATTGAGGCCCGGCATCACGATGTCCATCAAGACCGCGTCGGGCTTTTCCTGGCGGGCCAGGGCCACGCCGTCGGCACCGTTTTCCGCTTTCAAGACCTGATGACCGTGCTTTTCCAGCATGCCGGTCAGTTTGTACATTTCGGTCGGCGAATCGTCGACGATCAGAACACGTGCCATGGTTTTCCCCACTACATTGGAAGACGCACGCCCTTGTGAGGTTGCGTCAGTGTGCTTGTTCTACTGCGGCGAAACCCGGCACGTAGGCCTTGATCGCGCCCAGCAGTTCTTCCTTGCTGAAAGGCTTGGTCAAAAACTGATCGACACCGACGATACGCCCCTTGGCCTTGTCGAACAGGCCGTCCTTGGAAGACAGCATGATCACCGGGATCGACTTGAACGCCGGGTTGTTCTTCACCAGGGCGCACGTCTGATAGCCATCCAGGCGCGGCATCATGATGTCGACAAAGATAATGTGCGGGTGATGATCCACAATCCGGGCCAGGGCATCGAAACCATCGATGGCCGTGATGACATCGCAGCCCACGTTCTTCAACAGGGTTTCGGCGGTGCGGCGGATCGTTTTCGAATCGTCGATCACCATCACTCTCAAGGCGTTGGAATGCTGTTCCATATCTGCTCTACCATCGCCACAGCGAATCGGTTTTCGGTGTGTACGGCCTGATACTGCCCAGGATGAGCGTCACAAGCCTTGGAATTCAGGGGCTGCTGCGCCGTGGCAGTCTTTTTAGCACAGTCTCGTGGAGCAATCTATCGAGCGACCCGCCAGGTGGTTTTTCCTTGACCCACAACAGTCGCAGCGCCACTCTGACGCCACTTTTATGCGCCCTAATTTGCTAGAGGAAATCCCCCATGAGCGTTCGCGTCGGCATTGTCATGGACCCTATCGCCAGCATTTCCTATAAAAAGGACAGCTCGCTGGCCATGCTCCTGGCCGCCCAGGCCCGCGGCTGGAGCCTGTTCTATATGGAACAGCGCGACCTTTACCAGGGCGACGGCGAGGCGCGTGCGCGGATGCGTCCGCTCGAGGTGTTCGCCAACCCTGAAAAGTGGTTCGAGCTGCAAGACGAAATCGACAGCCCCCTGAGCGACCTGGACGTGATCCTGATGCGCAAGGACCCGCCGTTCGACATGGAATTCGTCTACTCCACCTACCTGCTGGAGCAGGCCGAGCGCGCCGGCGTGCTGATCGTCAACAAGCCGCAGAGCCTGCGCGACTGCAATGAGAAGCTGTTCGCCACGCTGTTCCCGCACTGCACGCCGCCGACCGTGGTCAGCCGCCGCGCCGATGTGCTGCGCGAATTCGCCGCCAAGCACGGCGATGTGATCCTCAAACCGCTGGACGGCATGGGCGGCACCTCGATCTTCCGCCACCGCGCCGGCGACCCGAACCTGTCGGTGATCCTCGAAACCCTGACCGCCCTGGGCACCCAGCAGATCATGGGCCAGGCTTATCTGCCGGCGATCAAGGACGGCGACAAGCGCATCCTGATGATCGACGGCGAACCGGTGGATTATTGCCTGGCGCGCATCCCGGCAGCCGGCGAGACCCGCGGCAACCTGGCGGCCGGCGGTCGTGGCGAAGCCCGGCCTTTGTCGGACAAGGACCGCTGGATTGCTTCCCAGGTCGGCCCGACCCTGCGGGAAAAAGGTTTGCTGTTCGTAGGCCTCGACGTAATTGGTGAACACCTCACCGAAATCAACGTCACCAGCCCGACCTGTATTCGCGAGATCGACAATGCATTTGGCACGAACATCGGCGAAATGCTGATGGCCGCGATTGAGCGCAAGCTACAAGCCAAGTGACATAGAACAGCCGGACACCCGCCAACATTGCGTTATCATGCGCCACCTGTGAAACACGCGATGTTGGTTTTCTTGTCATGACACTCCCGTCCGATCTGCCCTTCGAACCCTCCCCCAGCGGCGTGCGCCCGGCTGATCGGCTCGGATTTACCCTGTTTCTCGCGGCATTGATCCACCTGGCGCTGATCCTCGGCGTGGGTTTCACCATGGTCGAACCCAAGCAAATCACCAAGACCCTGGAAATCACCCTCGCCACGTTCAAGAGCGAAAAGAAGCCCGAGAAGGCCGATTTTCTCGCCCAGGACAATCAGCAGGGCAGCGGCACGCTGGACAAGAAAGCCGTGCCCAAGACCACCGAAGTGGCACCGTTCCAGGACAACAAGGTAAATAAAGTCTCCCCGCCGCCGACGCCCAAGCCCGAAGTCCCCCAGGCCGCGCCCAAGCCTGTGGTGACCACCGTCGCGCCGAAACCGCAAAAAGCCGCGACCCAGCGCGAGAAAACCAAGACCGAACCGCGACCCGAGCCCGTCAAGCCGGCGCCGACCTTCGACAGCTCGCAGCTCTCCGACCAGATCTCCAGCCTCGAAGCCGAACTGGCCAATGAGCAACAGCTGTACGCCAAGCGCCCGCGCATCTACCGCCTGAACGCAGCGTCCACCATGCGCGACAAAGGCGCCTGGTATAAGGACGAGTGGCGCAAGAAGGTCGAACGCATCGGCAACCTCAACTACCCGGACGAGGCCCGCCGCCAGCAGATCTACGGCAATTTGCGCTTGCTGGTGTCGATCAACCGCGACGGCACGTTATATGAAGTGCAGGTGCTCGAATCGTCCGGCCAGCCGCTGCTGGACCAGGCCGCCCAGCGCATCGTGCGCCTGGCCGCGCCCTTTGCGCCGTTCAGCGGCGA
This sequence comes from Pseudomonas sp. K8, assembly GCF_014889455.1. Taxonomy (NCBI): domain Bacteria; kingdom Pseudomonadati; phylum Pseudomonadota; class Gammaproteobacteria; order Pseudomonadales; family Pseudomonadaceae; genus Pseudomonas; species Pseudomonas sp. K8. Next base: position 70,671 of record NZ_VJWO01000009.1, on the reverse strand, counting down.
CCTGAACGACGTGGACCGCCTGGAAATCATCCGCACCTGGCGGTTTGCCAAGGGCGATCGCCTGTCCAGCAACTGATAACCCCAATCAACACCAATCACTGTAGGAGCGAGCTTGCTCGCGAAAAACTTGAGAGCGACGCGGTTCTACCTGGAGCACTTCGTTATCGTTGGCGTTTTTCGCGAGCAAGCTCGCTCCTACAGAAAAGGCGACGGCGCTGTATTCGGATCACTCCCAGCTTGTCAGTTCGCCCCTCCAACGCCACACTAGCGGACATGAAAAATGTCAGCCCGACCTACCTCAAGCACCAATTCCTGATCGCCATGCCCCATATGGCCGACCCGAACTTTGCGCAGACCTTGACCTACATTGTCGAGCACACGGCCAATGGTGCCATGGGGTTGGTGGTGAACCGCCCGCAGGAGCTGAACCTGGCCGATATCCTCGAGCAACTGCGCCCGGAGATCGACCCGCCAGCCCGCTGCCAGGGCGTGCCGATCTATATCGGCGGGCCGGTGCAGACCGATCGCGGCTTTGTGCTGCACCCGACCGGGCCGAAATTCCAGGCCACGGTGGACCTCGACGGCGTGTCGCTGTCCACATCCCAGGACGTGTTGTTCGCCATTGCCGACGGCGTCGGCCCCGAACAGAGCGTGATCACCCTCGGCTACGCTGGCTGGGAAGCCGGGCAACTGGAGGCCGAGCTGGCCAGTAACGCCTGGCTGACCTGCCCCTACGATGCCAACATTCTGTTCAACACTGCCGCCGAGCTGCGCCTGGACGCGGCCGCGGCCAAGCTGCGGGTCAACCTCAGCCTGCTGACCAGCCAGGCGGGGCACGCCTGATGGCCTTGCGTCTGATCCTCGGTTTTGACTACGGCACCAAACAGATCGGCGTCGCTGTCGGCCAGGTCATCACTGGCCAGGCCCGCGAGCTGTGTACCTTGAAAGCCCAGAACGGCATACCGGACTGGAACCAGGTCGAAGCCCTGATCAAGGAGTGGAAGCCCGATGCGGTGGTGGTCGGCCTGCCCTTGAACATGGACGGCACCCCCAGCGACATGTGCCTGCGCGCCGAAAAGTTCGCGCGCCGCCTCAACGGCCGCTACAACCTGCCCTTTTATACCCACGACGAGCGCCTGACGACCTTCGAAGCCAAGGGTGAGCGCCGCGACCGTGGCGGGCAGAAAGGCAGCTACCGCGACAACCCGGTGGACGCCATCGCCGCGGCCTTGCTGTTGCAGGGTTGGCTGGATGAAAACACCGCGTTATTTGAATCCTGACTGACGCGGCTTGCCGCGTCTTTTTACGTTTGAGCCCGGTCCTTGCTGGCAAACCCTGCCGCGCAAGGCCTTGAAGGAGCGACCATGAGCCTGCCAAACCCCGCCGAACTGATCAGCCAGATGGCGATTCGCCTCAAGGCCCACCTGAAACACCGTGGCATCAGCGAGCCGCGCTTCATCGGCATTCGCACCGGCGGCGTGTGGGTGGCCCAGGCGCTGCTGCAAGAGCTGGGCAACGATTCGCCGCTGGGTACGCTGGATGTGTCCTTCTACCGCGACGACTTCAGCCAGAACGGCCTGCACCCGCAAGTGCGCCCGTCGGCCCTGCCGTTCGAGATCGAAGGCCAGCACCTGGTGCTGATCGATGACGTGCTGATGAGCGGCCGCACCGTCCGCGCCGCGCTGAACGAGCTGTTCGACTACGGCCGCCCCGCCAGCGTGACCCTGGTCTGCCTGCTGGACCTGGACGCCGGCGAGTTGCCGATCAGCCCGGATGTGGTCGGCGCGACCCTGTCGCTTTCAGCCCAGCAGCGGGTAAAATTGTCCGGTCCCACGCCGCTCGTACTCGAACTGCAAGACCTTGCCCTTTAACCCGCCTTGTAAAGAGTCCCCGCGATGACGCCTCTAGATGCCAAGCGCCCGCTGCAGCTCAATGCTCAGGGCCAGTTGCAACACTTCTTGTCCCTCGACGGTTTGCCCCGCGAACTGCTCACCGAAATCCTCGACACCGCCGACTCGTTCCTCGAAGTCGGTGGCCGCGCGGTGAAGAAGGTCCCGCTGCTGCGCGGCAAGACCATCTGCAATGTGTTCTTCGAGAACTCCACGCGCACCCGCACCACCTTCGAACTGGCGGCCCAGCGCCTGTCGGCCGACGTGATCACACTGAACGTGTCGACCTCGTCGGCGAGCAAGGGCGAGACCCTGCTCGACACCCTGCGCAACCTCGAAGCGATGGCCGCCGACATGTTCGTGGTGCGCCACGGCGACTCCGGCGCCGCGCACTTCATCGCCGAGCACGTCTGCCCGCAGGTGGCGATCATTAACGGCGGCGACGGCCGTCACGCCCACCCGACCCAGGGCATGCTCGACATGCTCACCATCCGTCGGCACAAAGGCAGCTTTGAAAACCTTTCGGTGGCCATCGTCGGCGACATCCTGCACTCGCGGGTAGCGCGCTCGAACATGCTGGCCCTGAAAACCCTGGGTTGCCCGGATATCCGCGTGATCGCGCCGAAAACCCTGCTGCCGATCGGCATCGAGCAATACGGCGTGAAGGTCTACACCGACATGACCGAAGGCCTCAAGGATGTGGACGTGGTGATCATGCTGCGCCTGCAACGCGAACGCATGTCCGGTGGCCTGTTGCCGAGCGAAGGCGAGTTCTACCGCCTGTTCGGCCTGACCACCACGCGCCTGGCCGGAGCCAAGCCGGATGCCATCGTGATGCACCCGGGGCCGATCAACCGCGGGGTGGAGATCGAATCGGCGGTGGCCGACGGCAACCAGTCGGTGATTCTCAACCAGGTGACCTACGGCATCGCCATACGCATGGCGGTGCTGTCCATGGCCATGAGCGGGCAAACCGCGCAACGTCAATTCGAGCAGGAGAAGGCCCAGTGAAGCTCAGCATTCTCGGCGCCCGCGTCATTGATCCGGCCAGTGGCCTGGATCAAGTCACTGATCTTCATCTGGAAGCCGGCAAGATCATCGCCATCGGCGCTGCGCCCGCTGGCTTCAGCGCCAGTGAAACCCTCGACGCCAAGGGCCTGGTGGCCGCGCCTGGCCTGGTCGACCTGAACGTCGCCCTGCGCGAGCCGGGTTACAGCCGCAAAGGCAACATCACCAGCGAAACCCGCGCCGCCGCCGCCGGTGGCGTCACCAGCCTGTGCTGCCCGCCGCACACCAAACCGGTGCTGGACACCTCGGCCGTGGCCGAGCTGATCCTCGACCGCGCCCGCGAAGCCGGCAATTGCAAAGTGTTCCCCATCGGCGCCCTGAGCAAAGGCCTGGAAGGCGAGCAACTGGCCGAACTGATCGCGCTGCGCGATGCCGGTTGCGTGGCCTTCGGCAACGGCCTGGAGAGTTTCCGCAGCACCCGCACGCTGTGCCGTGCCCTGGAATACGCGGCCACCTTCGACCTGACGGTGATCTTCCACTCCCAGGACCGCGACCTGGCCGAAGGCGGCCTGGCCCATGAAGGCGCCGTGGCCAGCTTCCTCGGCCTGCCGGGCATCCCGGAGACCGCGGAAACCGTGGCCCTGGCCCGCGATCTGCTGCTGGTGGAACAAAGCGGCGTGCGCGCGCACTTCAGCCAACTGACCAGCGCCCGCGGCGTCGCCCTGATCGCCCAGGCCCAGGCCCGCGGCTTGCCGGTGACGGCGGACGTGGCGCTGTATCAGTTGATCCTGACGGACGAGGCGCTGATCGACTTCTCCAGCCTGTATCACGTACAACCGCCGCTGCGCACCCGTGCCGACCGCGAGGGTTTGCGTGCGGCGGTGAAGTCCGGTGTGGTGTCGGCGATTTCCAGCCATCACCAGCCCCACGAGCGCGATGCCAAGCTGGCACCGTTCGGCGCGACCGAGCCGGGTATCAGCAGCGTCGAGCTGTTGCTGCCGTTGGCGATGACGCTGGTGGCGGATGGCTTGCTCGACCTGCCGACGCTGCTGGCGCGCCTGAGTGCAGGCCCTGCCGAAGCCTTGCGCCTGCCAGCGGGCAAGTTGGCGGTGGGGGCGGCGGCAGACCTGGTGCTGTTCGATCCAGCCAGCTCGACGATTGCCGGCGAGCACTGGCTGTCCAAGGGCGAAAACTGCCCGTTCATCGGCCATAGCCTGCCGGCGAGCGTGCGCTACACCCTGGTGGACGGACGCATCAGCTACCAGGCCTAAAGCGGGCTCGGTAAAAAATGTGGGAGGGGGCTTGCCCCCGATAGCAGTGGGTCAGCTACAGATAAGCTGACTGGTCCACCGCCATCGGGGGCAAGCCCCCTCCCACATTGGGTTCTCTATAGAGCTTGAGAGATCAGCGCCCGCCTCTTAACTCGGCGTTACGGATCGATATCTGCGTATTCAACGTCCAGAAGTCATACAACACCCCCACCAGGAACAGGCCGCCGGTCAGCAGGTACAGCAGGCCGGTGATCCATTTGCCCTGATACATCCGGTGTACACCGAACACGCCGAGAAACGCCAACAGAATCCAGGCCACGTTGTATTCGATCGGGCCGGCGGTAAAACGCAGGTCGGCTTCACGGTCCATCGCCGGAATCAGGAACAAGTCGATCAGCCAGCCGATCCCCAGCAAGCCCAACGTGAAAAACCAGATCGTCCCGGTGACGGGTTTGCCGTAATAGAAGCGATGCGCCCCGGTAAAACCAAAAATCCAGAGCAGGTAACCGATCACCTTGCTGTGGGTGTCTTGCTGCGAAACATCCTGTCGATAGGTGTTCATGGCGTACCTCTTTTGCTGCGATAGATAAATTTTTTCACTTTCTTTGTGACTTTTTTACATGCGCCCGACGTATGGCCGATGGTATCTTCGCTCCCCTGAAAGCCTGATGCCACCTGACTTGTGTAGGACAATTGCGGCGATTCGTCGCGTATTTCCTGAGTTTGACCCCAAGGTTCAGTCGACAAACGGCCTGAGAACGACACAAAAAGCTGTTATAAAGTTGCGCGCAAACCCATAAGAGCCACGCCTAATGCGACCATTTTTCAAGACATGGCTAACCATTTGCCTATTAATGCCACTGGCCGCCCACGCCACCAATCGTGAGCAACGACTTCCTAACGTCAACGGCTTCACCCCTAAAGTCCACAGCACACCCAGCACGGCCAAATCCGTAAAGCCCACCGTCAGCCGCCCGACTAAACTGAGCAAGGCCCACGGTAAGGCAACACCCGGCCTGATGGCGGGTAACACCAAGCAAAGCAGCACCGTCCTCAGCCGCGCCGTGAATGTGCTCGGTACACCTTATCGTTGGGGCGGCAGCAGCCCAAGTAAAGGGTTCGACTGCAGCGGCCTGGTAAAATATGCATTCAACGACGTTGCCGCGGTGGATTTGCCACGCACCTCCAACGCCATGGCCGCCGGCCACGGGCAGAAGGTTGACCGCAAGGACTTGAAGCCGGGCGACCTGCTGTTCTTCAAATTGAAGAGCCGCCGGGTTAACCACGTTGCCATCTACCTGGGCAACGACCGCTTTATCCACGCACCGCGTCGCGGCAAGTCGGTCAGCATCGATACCCTGAAGAAGCCGTTCTGGGACAAGAACTACGTGATCGCCAAGCGGGTTCTGCCGAAAGAACAGAACAACCTGCGGATCGTCCAACGCTGATCTGAAGCTGGAATACAGTACCCATGTGGGAGGGGCTTGCCCCTCCCACATTTGATTTCATTGCCCACAAGATCTCATATGTCTGTCGGCACCCTCGCCTTCTCCCGCGCCGCCTCCCGGCTGATCACGCCCTGCGTGACCAAGGCCTTCAAGCGCATATCCAACGCCTGCATCCCCGATGTACCACCGGTTTGAATCGCCGATACGATCTGCGCCACCTTGTCTTCGCGGATCAAATTGCGAATGGCAGGCGTACACAGCATGATTTCATGGGCCGCCACGCGCCCGCCGCCGATCTTCTTGACCAACACCTGGGACACCACTGCCTGCAGCGACTCCGAGAGCATCGAGCGGACCATCGGCTTTTCTCCCGCAGGAAACACGTCCACCAGGCGATCCACGGTCTTGGCCGCCGACGCAGTGTGCAGGGTGCCGAAGACCAGATGCCCGGTCTCAGCCGCCGTCAGCGCCAGGCGGATGGTTTCCAAGTCACGCAGTTCACCCACCAGGATCACATCCGGGTCTTGCCGCAGTGCCGAACGCAAGGCCGCCGAAAAACTGTGGGTGTCGCGATGCACCTGGCGCTGGTTGATCAGGGCCCGGCAGGGCTGGTGGATGAATTCGATGGGGTCTTCCAAGGTGAGGATGTGCTGGCGCCGGTGCTGGTTGAGGTGATCGATCAGCGCCGCCAGGGTGGTCGACTTGCCCGAACCGGTGGGCCCGGTCACCAGCACCAGGCCGCGCGGCAGTTGGGCGATACGCTGGAATACCGTGCCCAACCCGAGGCTTTCCAGGCTCTGGACCTGGGCGGGGATGTTGCGAAACACCGCGCCCATGCCACGCGCCTGCTGGAACACATTCACCCGGAATCGCCCGACACCGGGCAGCTCGAAGGCGAAATCCGTTTCAAGAGATGTTTCGAAATCCTTTTGTTGGTAGCGGTTGAGCAAAGGGCTGAGCAAATCCGCCACGTGCGTGGGTGACAACACTGGCCCATCCAGGGACCAGACCTCGCCATCCATCCGCAGCATCGGTGCGAGGCCGGCCGACAGGTGCAGGTCGGAGGCGCCCCGGCGCACGCTGTGCGTGAGTAATTCAGTGATATCCATAGGGCTTTCCATTTCCAGTAGAATGCCGCGGACTCCATATCCACGGGCGCATCTTGAATGTCGACGATAGCAGACAACATTGGCCAGGTTCGCCAGCGCATCCGCGCCGCAGCCGACGCCGTGCAACGTGACGCAAACAGCATCCACCTGCTGGCCGTGAGCAAGACCAAGCCCGCGCAAGCCGTGCGCGAAGCCTATGCCGCCGGGATGTGCGATTTCGGCGAAAACTACCTGCAGGAAGCCTTGGGCAAACAGGCCGAATTAACCGACCTGCCCTTGAGTTGGCACTTCATCGGCCCCATTCAATCGAACAAGACTCGCGCGATCGCCGAGAACTTCGCTTGGGTGCATTCCGTGGACCGCCTGAAAATCGCACAACGCCTGTCCGAACAACGCCCGGCCGACCTGGCCCCGTTGAACATCTGCATCCAGGTCAACGTCAGTGGCGAAGCCAGCAAGTCCGGCTGCACGCCCGCCGACCTGCCGGCGCTGGCCAACGCGATCAGCGCCCTGCCGCGCTTGAAGTTGCGCGGTTTGATGGCGATCCCTGAACCGACCGAAGACCGCGCCGCACAGGATGCAGCGTTCGCCGCCGTCCGCGACCTGCAGGCCAGTTTGAACCTGCCGCTCGACACACTTTCCATGGGCATGAGCCACGACCTCGAGTCGGCCATCGCCCAAGGCGCCACCTGGGTGCGGATCGGTACCGCCCTGTTTGGCGCCCGCGACTACGGTCAGCCGTGAAATGGCCGACTTCCCTCTGAATAAGGACCTGTCATGAGCAACACGCGTATTGCCTTTATCGGCGCCGGCAACATGGCGGCCAGCCTGATCGGCGGCCTGCGGGCCAAGGGCCTGCAAGCCCAACAGATCCGCGCCAGCGATCCGGGCGCCGAAACCCGCGCCCGCGTCAGCGCCGAACACGGTATCGACACCTTCGCCGACAACGCCGAGGCCATCCAGGGCGTCGACGTGATCGTGCTGGCGGTCAAGCCGCAAGCCATGAAAGCCGTGTGCGAAAGCCTGCGCCCGAGCCTGCAGCCGCACCAGTTGGTGGTGTCCATCGCCGCCGGCATCACCTGCGCCAGCATGAACCGCTGGCTCGGCGCCCAGCCCATCGTGCGCTGCATGCCCAACACCCCGGCGCTGCTGCGCAAAGGCGTGAGCGGTTTGTATGCCACCGCCCAGGTGAGCGCCGAACAGCGCGACCAGGCCCAGGAACTGCTGTCCGCCGTGGGCATCGCCCTGTGGCTGGAACAGGAAGAGCAACTGGACGCGGTGACCGCCGTCTCCGGCAGCGGCCCGGCCTACTTCTTCCTGCTGATCGAAGCCATGACCGCCGCCGGCGTGAAACTGGGCCTGAGCCGGGACATCGCCGAGCAACTGGCCGCGCAAACCGCCCTGGGCGCCGCGCAGATGGCCGTGACCAGCGACGTGGATGCCGCCGAACTGCGCCGCCGCGTGACCTCCCCCGGCGGCACCACGCAAGCCGCCATTGAATCGTTCCAGGCCGGGGGCTTCGAAGCCCTGGTGGAAAAAGCACTGGGTGCCGCGGCACATCGTTCGGCCGAGATGGCCGAGCAACTGGGCAAATAGTCGCCCCCAACCTGCAACTGGACTAGATAGGAATCGAACATGCTCGGAATCAATGACGCTGCCATTTTCATCATCCAGACCCTGGGCAGCCTGTACCTGCTGATCGTGCTGATGCGCTTTATCCTGCAACTGGTGCGGGCGAACTTCTACAACCCGCTGTGCCAGTTCGTGGTGAAGGCCACCCAGCCGCTGCTCAAGCCCCTGCGCCGGGTGATCCCGAGCCTGTTCGGGCTGGACATGTCCTCGCTGGTGCTGGCGCTGCTGCTGCAGATCCTGCTGTTCGCGGTGATCCTGATGCTCAACGGCTACCAGGCCTTGACCCTCCTGCTGCTGCCATGGGCGCTGATCGGGGTTTTCTCGCTGTTTTTGAAGATCCTCTTCTGGTCGATGATCATCAGCGTGATCCTCTCGTGGGTCGCACCCGGCAGCCGCAGCCCTGGAGCCGAGCTGGTCGCGCAGATCACCGAACCGGTGCTGGCGCCGTTCCGCCGGTTGATCCCCAACCTGGGCGGTCTGGACATCTCGCCGATCTTCGCGTTTATCGCGATCCAGCTCCTGCAAAGCTGGGTGATCCCGCGCCTGGCGTTCTATGCGTTCATGCCCAAAGAGCTGTTCGGGTTGATCTGATTCAGCCGCGCTTGCGTGTCAGGGCCGGATAACCTCCGGCCTTTGCTTGCCGCTAGGGGCAGCGGTCTTTAGACTTACGCCTCATTTAAACGAGAGCAGGGTCGATGCCAGCTGCCTTCCCCCCCGATTCTGTTGGACTGGTCGTGCCCCAAATGGCGCACTTCAGCGAACCGCTGGCCCTGGCCTGCGGACGTTCGCTGCCCGCCTACGACCTGATCTATGAAACCTACGGCCAGTTGAACGCCACGGCGAGCAACGCCGTGCTGATCTGCCACGCCTTGTCCGGCCATCATCACGCCGCGGGCTTCCACAGCGTCGACGAGCGCAAGCCCGGCTGGTGGGACAGCTGCATCGGCCCCGGCAAGCCCATCGATACCAACAAGTTCTTTGTGGTCAGCCTGAACAACCTCGGCGGCTGCAACGGCTCGACCGGCCCCAGCAGCCTCAACCCGGAAACCGGCAAGCCCTTCGGCGCCGACTTCCCGGTGCTGACCGTGGAAGACTGGGTCCACAGCCAGGCGCGCCTGGCCGACCGGCTGGGCATCCAGCAATGGGCCGCCGTGATCGGCGGCAGCCTCGGCGGCATGCAGGCCCTGCAATGGACCATCACTTACCCCGATCGCGTGCGCCATTGCCTGGCCATCGCCTCGGCCCCCAAGTTGTCGGCGCAGAACATCGCCTTCAACGAAGTGGCGCGCCAGGCGATCCTGACCGACCCGGACTTCCACGGCGGCTCGTTCCAGGAAGCCGGCGTGATCCCCAAGCGCGGCTTGATGCTGGCGCGGATGGTCGGGCATATCACCTACCTGTCCGACGATTCCATGGGCGAGAAATTCGGCCGCGGCCTCAAGAGCGAGAAACTCAACTACGATTTCCACAGCGTCGAGTTCCAGGTGGAAAGCTACCTGCGTTATCAGGGCGAAGAGTTCTCCGGGCGGTTTGACGCCAACACCTACCTGCTGATGACCAAGGCCCTGGACTACTTCGACCCGGCCGCCAACTTCGACGACGACCTGGCGAAAACCTTAGAGGGCGCGTCGGCCAAGTTCTGCGTGATGTCGTTCACCACCGACTGGCGCTTCTCGCCGGCCCGCTCGCGGGAACTGGTGGATGCCTTGATGGCGGCGAAGAAAGACGTCTGCTACCTGGAAATCGATGCTCCGCAAGGCCACGACGCCTTCCTGATCCCGATTCCTCGTTATCTGCAGGCGTTCAGTAACTACATGAACCGCATAACTCTGTGAGAACGCCATGAGAGCCGACCTGGAAATCATCCAAGACTGGATACCCGCCGGCAGCCGTGTGCTCGACCTTGGCTGCGGCAATGGCGAACTGCTGAGCTGGCTGCGCGACAACAAGCAAGTCACCGGCTATGGCCTGGAAAACGACCCGGACAACATCGCCGAGTGCGTGGCCAAGGGCATCAACGTGATCGAGCAGGACCTGGACAAGGGCCTGGGCAACTTTGCCAGCAACAGCTTCGACGTCGTGGTGATGACCCAGGCCCTGCAGGCGGTGCATTACCCGGACCGCATCCTCGACGAAATGCTGCGCGTCGGCCGCCAGTGCATCATCACCTTCCCCAACTTCGGTCACTGGCGCTGCCGCTGGTACCTGGCCACCAAGGGCCGCATGCCGGTGTCGGATTTCCTGCCGTACACGTGGTACAACACGCCGAACATCCACTTTTGCACCTTCGAAGACTTCGAAGCCCTGTGTGGCGAGCGGGAAGCCAAGGTGATCAACCGCCTTGCCGTCGATCAACAGCACCGCCACGGCTGGGCGAGTAAACTATGGCCCAACCTGTTGGGTGAAATCGGGATTTACCGGGTCAGCAGCCCGGGCCTGACAGACCACAAGATCGCCGTCTAACTATTTTCGAGGAAGACGAATATGAGACGCCTGGCTGTATTTCTACTCACCGCGTGCCTGGGCGTCAGCGCCATGGCCGCCGATGCCATCGACAGTAAGCGCCAGAAGGAATTTGGCGATATCACCGTACACTACAACACCTTCACCTCCAGCTTCCTGCAACCCGATACGGCCCAGGCTGTCGGCGTGGTACGCAGCAAGAACAAGGGCTTGATCAACGTGACCGTGATCAAGGGCGTGACGCCCGTGACCGCGCAAGTGACCGGCACGATCAAAGACCTGAGCGGCAGGAGCGAAATCCTGACGTTCAAGCAGATTACCGAAAAAGGTGCGATCTATTACCTCGCGCCCTACAACGTGCCGCAACAGGAAGTGCGGGTTTTCACCATCAACGTTGAAACCGGCGGCAAGGCCCATGGTTTCCAATTCAACCAGGAACTGTTTCCGGCGGACTGATGAACCTGACTCAACTCGTGCTGGCCAGCCATAACGCCGGCAAACTCAAAGAACTCCAGGCCATGCTCGGCGAGTCCGTGCAACTGCGCTCGATCGGCGAGTTCAGCCAGGTCGAGCCCGAAGAAACGGGCCTGTCGTTCGTCGAGAACGCCATCCTCAAGGCGCGCAATGCCGCGCGCCTGTCCGGCCTGCCGGCGCTGGCGGACGACTCGGGCCTGGCGGTGGACTTCCTCGGCGGCGCCCCCGGTATCTATTCGGCGCGCTATGCCGACGGCAAAGGCGACGCGGCGAACAACGCCAAGCTGCTCGATGTGCTCAAGGACGTGCCGGATGCCGAGCGTGGCGCGCAGTTCGTCTGCGTGCTGGCCCTGGTGCGGCATGCCGACGATCCGTTGCCGATCCTCTGCGAAGGCCTGTGGCACGGGCGCATCCTGCATGCGGCCAGCGGCGCGCATGGGTTTGGCTACGACCCGCTGTTCTGGGTGCCGGAGCGCGATGTCTCCAGCGCCGAACTGAGCCCGGCCGACAAAAACCAGATCAGCCACCGCGCCCGCGCCATGGCTTTGCTGCGCCAGCGCCTGGACTTGAAATGACCCAGAACACCTCCGCGCAGCCGCTGATCCACGGCGGCGCGCAAACACCACGGGCGACCCTGCCCCATCTGCCGCCCCTGGCGCTGTACATCCACATCCCGTGGTGCGTGCGCAAATGCCCTTATTGCGACTTCAACTCTCACACCGCCAGCCCTGTGTTGCCGGAAGAAGAGTACGTCGATGCGCTGCTGGCCGACCTCGATCAGGACCTGCACGCGGTTTATGGCAGGGAACTGAGTTCGATCTTCTTCGGTGGCGGCACGCCGAGCCTGTTCAGTGCCGCCGCGCTGGGCCGCCTGCTCAAGGGCGTGGAAGCACGCATCCCGTTTGCCGACGACATCGAGATCACCCTGGAAGCCAACCCGGGAACGTTCGAGCAAGAGAAGTTCGTGGCGTACCGCAAGCTGGGGATCAATCGCCTGTCCATCGGCATCCAGAGCTTCCAGCAGGAAAAACTCGCGGCCCTGGGCCGTATCCACAACGGCGATGAAGCCGTGCGCGCCGCCGGCATGGCGCGCCAGGCCGGGTTCGACAATTTCAACCTGGACCTGATGCATGGCTTGCCCGATCAGTCCCTGGACGACGCCCTGAGCGACCTGCGCCAGGCCATCGCGCTCAAACCGACCCATTTGTCGTGGTACCAACTGACCCTGGAGCCCAACACCGTATTCTGGAACCAGCCGCCGACGCTGCCGGAAGACGACACCCTGTGGGATATCCAGGAAGCCGGCCAGGCGCTGCTGGCCGAACACGGTTACGCGCAATATGAAGTCTCAGCCTATGCGCAACCGGGGCGAGCGGCGCGACATAACCTCAACTACTGGAGCTTCGGCGACTTCATCGGCATCGGTGCCGGCGCCCATGGCAAGCTCAGCCACCCGGACGGGCGCATCGTCCGCACCTGGAAGACCCGCGCACCGAAGGACTACCTCAACCCGGCCAAAAGCTTCCTGGCCGGCACGAACGCGCTGACCAACGAAGAGCTGCCGTTCGAGTTCCTGATGAACGCCCTGCGCCTCACCGAAGGCGTCGACGCCAAGCTCTACGCCGAACGCACCGGTCTGGCGCTGGCAAGCCTCGCGCAAGGCCGCACCGAGGCAGAACAAAGTGGCTTAATGCAGGTCGAACCGTCACGCCTGGCGGCGACTGACCGCGGGCAACTCTTTCTCAATGACCTGTTGCAGAAGTTTTTGAGCTGATCGCTCTTAAGGAAATCGAATGGATTTGGTACTCGACCTGCTCGCCACCGTATCCCGCTGGAGCCGCAGCAACCTGTCGGAAATCTCCCTGGCCCTGGTCGGCTGCCTGTTGGTGCTGTTCGGCGCCGACATCAAAGGCTGGGTCGAGGCCCGCCTCGGCAGCATCGCCGGCGCCTTGCGCGTACCGTTGATGGCCCTGCTGTGCATGATCGGCAGCGGCGCGGCGCTGATCTACGCCACGCCGTGGATTGTGCGGGGGCTGAGCCAGTTCAACAACTACAGCCTGGCGCCGGTATTGGTGGTGGTGCTGGTATTGATCGGCGTCGTCGCCGACCGCCGCTGAATTTAAAGCCAGATACAAAACAATGTGGGAGGGGGCTTGCCCCCGATAGCAGAGTGTCAGTCAACCACTCTATGACTGACCCACCGCTATCGAGGGCAAGCCCCCTCCCACATTTTTTGACCGCATTCCAAGTTACTGGCTGATCAGTCGACTTTCTCGAACTTCAGATCCCACACCCCATGCCCCAACCGCTCGCCGCGGCGTTCGAACTTGGTGATCGGGCGCTCGGCCGGGCGTGGTACGCATTTGCCGTCTTCGGCCAGGTTGCGGTAGCCAGGGGCGACGTTCATCACTTCCAGCATGTATTCCGCATAGGGTTCCCAGTCGGTGGCCATGTGCAGGATACCGCCGACTTTCAGCTTGCTGCGCACCAGCTCCGCGAAAGACGCCTGGACGATGCGGCGCTTGTGGTGACGGCTTTTGTGCCATGGGTCGGGGAAAAACAGCATCAGGCGATCGAGGCTGTTGTCGGCGATGCAGCGGTTGAGCACTTCAATCGCGTCGCAGTCGTAGACCCGCAGGTTGGTCAAACCCTGGGTCAGCACGCCATTGAGCAGCGCGCCGACACCTGGGCGATGGACTTCCACACCGATGAAATCCTGTTCCGGCGCGGCTGCGGCCATTTCCAGCAGGGAGTGGCCCATGCCGAAGCCGATTTCCAGGGAGCGCGGGGCCGAACGGCCGAACACTTGGTCATAGTCCACCGGCGCGTCGGCCAGGGGCAGGACGAACAGCGGCGTGCCTTGCTCCAGGCCCTTTTGCTGGCCTTCGGTCATGCGACCGGCGCGCATCACAAAGCTCTTGATGCGGCGGTGCTTGGACTCGTCGCCCTGTTCCACGGTGTTCGGCGTTTCGTTTGATTCAGTCATCAATGGCTCTTACTTGATCAGACCATCCAGCGGCGAGGAGGCGCTGGCGTAGAGTTTTTTCGGCATGCGCCCGGCGAGGTAGGCCAGGCGGCCCGCGACGATGGCGTGTTTCATGGCTTCGGCCATCATGATCGGCTGTTGGGCATTGGCGATGGCCGAATTCATCAGCACCGCTTCGCAGCCCAGCTCCATGGCGATGGTCGCGTCGGAGGCAGTGCCCACGCCCGCATCCACCAGCACCGGGATCTTGGCTTCTTCGAGGATGATCTGCAGGTTGTACGGGTTGCAGATCCCAAGGCCAGTGCCGATCAGGCCGGCCAGCGGCATCACGGCGATGCAGCCGATTTCGGCCAGTTGGCGGGCGATGATCGGGTCATCACTGGTGTAGACCATCACGTCGAAGCCTTCCTTGACCAGGGTTTCGGCGGCCTTGAGGGTTTCGATCACGTTGGGGAACAGGGTTTTCTGGTCGGCCAGCACTTCCAGCTTCACCAGGTTGTGGCCGTCGAGCAGCTCACGGGCCAGGCGGCAGGTCCGCACGGCTTCGATGGCGTCGTAGCAGCCGGCGGTGTTCGGCAGGATGGTGTAGCGGTCCGGCGGCAGGATATCCAGCAGGTTCGGTTCGCCCGGGTTCTGGCCGATGTTGGTGCGGCGCACGGCCACGGTCACGATCTCGGCGCCCGAGGCTTCGATGGCCAGGCGGGTTTCTTCCATATCGCGATACTTGCCGGTGCCTACCAGCAGACGGGACTGGTAGGTACGACCGGCCAGGACGAAGGGCTTGTCGCTACGAACGATGCTCATGGGAAATCCTCGAGGTGGGGTGAGGTTCTGCAGAATCCGGGGTGGCGCGCCTGGGCGCCGGACGACTAGCCGCCGCCGATGGCGTGGACCACTTCGACCTGGTCACCTTCGGTGAGCGCGGTCTCGACGTGTTGGCTACGCGGGACGATATCCTGGTTGAGCTCCACTGCGACGCGACGCCCGGTCAGGTCCAGACGGGTCAGCAGGGCCGCAACGGTTTCACCGTCGGGCAGTTCAAAGGGTTCGCCGTTCAACTGAATGCGCATGCCATGGGCCGCCATCGTTTTTAGGGGCAAGCATTCTAGCCCGATTGGCGTAGCTGGCCCAAGGCCCTTTGATCAGTAGCGCGCTTCAGGCCGCCTGCTGCAAGCGCCACGCCGCCAGCCCCAGGAGGAACCAACCGAGCAGAAACGCCAGGCCACCGAACGGCGTGATGATGCCGAGCTTGCTGATGCCAGTCATCGTCAGCACGTACAGGCTGCCGGAGAACAGCAGGATGCCGACGACGAACGACACGCCCGCCCACGTGACCAGGCGGCCCGGCAGGTGCGCCGCGAGCAACGCCACGCCGAACAGCGCCAGGGTGTGGACCAGTTGGTAGGTCACGCCGGTATGGAAAATCGCCAGGTACTCGGCGCTCAGGCGGTTTTTCAAGCCGTGGGCAGCGAACGCACCGAGGGCGACACCGGTGAAGCCGAAAAAAGCAGCCAGCATCAGAAAGCCACGCAGCATGAGGAACTCCAGTCAGACTCATTGGGCAGGGTCTGTATAATGGCCCGCTCAACGGGTTCGGCCAAGCCATCTCTATGCTGCGTGTCCTCTTCAATCGTTTTCTCAAAGCCGTGAAATGGTTTGCCATCGGCAGCGTGTTGCTGGTGCTGCTGTTTCGTGTCGTACCGCCGCCGTTCACGGCGCTGATGGTGGAGCGCAAGATCGAATCCTGGTTTGACGGCGAACCGATTGACCTGCAGCGCACCTGGGTGCCGTGGGATGAGATCTCCAACGACCTCAAAGTGGCGGTGATGGCGGGTGAAGACCAGCGCTTCCCACAACATTGGGGCTTCGATTTCGGCGCGATCCAGGCGGCGCTCCTGCACAACGAGCGCGGCGGCTCGATCCGCGGCGCCAGTACGCTGAGCCAGCAGGTATCGAAGAACCTGTTCCTGTGGTCCGGCCGCAGTTATCTGCGCAAGGGCCTGGAGGCCTGGTTTACCGGGCTGATCGAGGTGCTGTGGCCCAAGCAGCGGATCCTTGAGGTGTACCTCAACAGCGTGGAATGGGACGAAGGGGTGTTCGGTGCGCAAGCGGCGGCGCAGCATCACTTCGGGGTGAGTGCCAAGGCGCTTTCTCGGCAGCAGGCCAGCTACCTGGCGGCGGTGTTACCCAATCCTCGGGTATGGAGCGCCAGCCATCCAACGGCCTATGTGGCACGGCGGGCGGCATGGATTCGCCAGCAGATGAGCCAGCTGGGTGGGGATGGCTATCTGGTTGAGTTGAACCATTCGCGCAAGGCGCCTTGGTCCGACTGACACAACACAGAAATAAATGTGGGAGGGGGCTTGCCCCCGATAGCAATGGGTCAGTCACCTTGATGTCGACTGACACTCAGCTATCGGGGGCAAGTCGAATCGTCGCACCGCCCCTCCCACAGTTTTAAGCGGCGATCGACAGCTTCAGCTTGTTCATCGCGCTCTTCTCAAGCTGACGAATCCGCTCAGCCGACACGTTGTACTTCTGCGCCAGGTCGTGCAGCGTGGCTTTTTCTTCGGCCAGCCAGCGCTGGTAGAGGATGTCACGGCTGCGGTCGTCCAGCACTTCCAGCGCTTCGTGCAGGTTGTGGTTGGAGTTGTCGCTCCAGTCGGCGTCTTCCAGTTGACGCGCCGGGTCGTACCGGTGGTCTTCCAGGTAGTTGGCCGGCGATTGGAAGGCGCTGTCGTCGTCCGCTTCGGCGGCCGGGTCGAAGGCCATGTCATGGCCGGTCAGGCGGCTTTCCATCTCGCGCACTTCACGCGGCTCCACACCGAGGCTTTCGGCCACGCGGTGGACTTCCTCGTTGTTCAGCCATGCCAGGCGTTTTTTCTGGCTGCGCAGGTTGAAGAACAGCTTGCGCTGGGCCTTGGTGGTCGCGACTTTCACGATGCGCCAGTTGCGCAGGATGAACTCGTGGATTTCCGCCTTGATCCAGTGAACGGCGAACGACACCAGGCGCACACCCATTTCCGGGTTGAAGCGCTTCACTGCCTTCATCAGGCCGACGTTGCCTTCCTGGATCAGGTCAGCCTGGGCCAGGCCGTAGCCGCTATAGCTACGGGCGATATGTACGACAAAACGCAGGTGGGCGAGCACCATCTGCCGAGCCGCCCCCAAATCCTGCTCATAGTAGAGACTCTCGGCCAGTTCACGCTCCTGCTCCGGTGTCAGCAATGGAATGCTGTTGACCGTGTGCACATAGGCCTCCAGGTTCGCACCCGGGACCAAGGCATAAACAGGTTGCAAAGAAGTGGTCATACGAAAAAACCTCCGACTCACATAACTCGTGCAGTTCAGCACTGCGAAAATTGACCGGGAACCGTAGGACAAGTTCCCTAAACCACTGATACGGTCAATACAAACGAAACCACATTAATCTGACATTAACTACTTCGGTGCCAGCTCACGTAAATGCCGTGCGACCGCAATCCACGCACCGATATACCCCAACAAGACCGCGCCAAGCAAGAGCGACAGACCATCGGCGACCGGCACCCCGGCCAGGGCGAAATCACTGCCGTACAAGCCGGCCAGCCCGATGACCGCGTCGTTCAGCCAGTCCAGGCCGAACGCCAACAAACCCCAGGACAAAATCCCCGCACCGAAGCCATAAAGCGCGCCCATGTACAGAAAAGGACGACGCACATAGCTGTCCGTGCCGCCGACCAGTTTAATCACTTCTATCTCGGTGCGACGGTTTTCAATATGAAGACGAATGGTATTACCTATCACCAAAAGTAATGCAGACACCAACAACACCGTCAGGCCGAACACAAAGCGGTCGCCCAGCTTGAGAATCGCCGCCAGGCGCTCTACCCAGACTAGATCAAGTTGCGCCTGTTGCACCTTGGGCATCTCTGCGAGTTTTTGTCGCAGGGCTTCCAGGGCCGGTTTGTCGACTTCATTCGGCGTCACCAGCACCACGCCCGGCAGCGGGTTCTGCGGCAGCTCCTTGAGCGCCTCGCCCAGGCCGGACTGTTGCTGGAACTCCTCGAGGGCCTGATCGCGGCTGATGTACTCGGCATCCGCCACGCCCGGCAGGTTCTTGATCTCTTCGCGCAGGGCTTCGCCGTCTTTGGCGCTGGCATCCAGGTTCAGGTACAGCGAAATCTGCGCGGCGCGCTGCCAGGAACCGCCCAGGCGCTCCACATTATTAAGCAGCAGCGACAAGCCCATGGGCAGGCTCAAGGCCACGGCCATCACCAGGCAGGTGAAAAAGCTGCCGATCGGCTGCTTGCCCAGGCGACGCAGGCTGTCGAGCAGGCTGGCACGATGGCTTTCGATCCAGGCACGCAGCAGCGTGGCGAAATCCGGGCCGTCGTCTTCGTCGTGTTTTTTCTTTTTCGGTTGCGGGTCGGCCGGTTTCGGCGCCACGCGCTCGGAAACCTTGGGGCTGCGTGTCGCACTCATACGCCAGCCTCCCCGTCGCCGATCAGGCGACCGCGTTGCAGGGTCAGCATGCGATGGCGCATGCGCGCGATCAGTGCCAGGTCGTGACTGGCGATCAGCACGCTGGTGCCCAGGCGGTTGATGTCTTCGAACACGCCCATGATCTCGGCCGCCAGGCGCGGGTCGAGGTTACCGGTGGGTTCGTCCGCCAGCAGCAAGGCCGGGCGGTGGACGATGGCGCGGGCGATGCCGACGCGCTGTTGCTGGCCGGTGGACAGGTCGCCGGGGTAGAGGTCGGTCTTGTCCGACAACGCCACGCGCTCCAGCGCCGAGTCCACGCGCTTGATGATTTCGGCCTTGGACAGCCCAAGGATCTGCAACGGCAACGCAATGTTATTGAACACCGTGCGATCGAACAGCAACTGGTGGTTCTGGAACACCACGCCGATCTGGCGGCGCAGGAACGGGATCTGCGCATTGCTGATGGTGGCCAGATCCTGGCCGGCCAGCAGCAGCTTGCCGGTGGTCGGGCGTTCCATGGCCAGCAGCAGGCGCAACAGGGTACTTTTGCCGGCACCCGAATGGCCGGTGACAAACAAGAATTCGCCGCGACGCACTCGAAAACTCAGCTCATGCAAGCCGACATGCCCATTGGCATAGCGTTTACCGACCTGTTCGAATCGAATCATGAACGCTCCCGCTCGGCAAACAGTGCCTGGACAAAGGGTTCGGCTTCAAAGGTGCGCAGGTCGTCAATACCTTCACCGACGCCGATATACCGAATCGGCAACCCGAACTGCTTGGCCAGGGCGAAGATCACGCCGCCCTTGGCCGTGCCGTCGAGCTTAGTCAATGCCAGGCCGGTCAGTTGCACCGTCTGGTGGAATTGTTTGGCCTGGCTGATGGCGTTCTGGCCAGTACCGGCGTCAAGCACCAGCAGCACCTCGTGCGGAGCCTCGCCGTCGAGCTTGCCGATCACGCGGCGCACTTTCTTCAGCTCTTCCATCAGATTGTCTTTGGTGTGCAGGCGACCGGCGGTATCGGCGATCAGCACATCAATGTTGCGGGCCTTGGCGGCTTGCACGGCATCGAAGATCACCGAAGCGGAATCGGCGCCGGTGTGCTGGGCGATGACCGGGATCTTGTTGCGCTCGCCCCAGACCTGCAACTGCTCGACGGCGGCGGCGCGGAAGGTGTCGCCGGCGGCGAGCATGACTTTCTTGCCTTCCAACTGCAGCTTCTTGGCCAGTTTGCCGATGGTGGTGGTCTTGCCGGCGCCGTTGACGCCGACTACCAGGATCACGAACGGCTTCTTCGGAGTAATCACCAACGGCGCTTCGACCGGCTTGAGCATCGCGGCCAGCTCGGCCTGCAGGGATTTGTACAGCGCATCGGCGTCGGTCAACTGCTTGCGCGCGACCTTCTGGGTCAGGCTCTGGATGATCACGGCGGTGGCTTCGACACCCACATCGGCGGTCAGCAGACGGGTTTCGATGTCTTCCAGCAGTTCGTCATCGATGGTCTTCCGGCCCAGGAACAGGCTGGCCATGCCTTCGCCGATGGTCGCGCTGGTTTTGCTCAGGCCTTGCTTGAGACGGGCGAAGAACCCGGTTTTGCTCGGTTCGGCGGCAACCACGGGCGACGGCGCGATCACGGCGGGCGCCGCGGCCAAAACAGGCGCGGGAGTCGGCTCGACCGCCACCGGCTCAACCTGCGGAATCGGCGGCGTCACATGCTCGGCCTGCACATCTTCGACCAGTGCCACGGGCTCTTCGGCCACCGGCAGTGCCAGCCACGGTTTGTGCTCAGGCTCGGCTTGCGCCACCGGCGCGGTCGGTTCGGCGCCTACCAAGGGCTCAGGGGTCGGCTCAGATTGAACCTGCGGCTGTTCGACGACGGTTTCCTGCGGCTTTTTGCGCAGCCATCCGAACAGGCCTTTTTTCTCGCCAGCCGCAGCTGGGCTCTTCTTGTCGTCGTTGGAACCAAACATGGAGGACGGCTATCTCAAGGTAGCGACGCGCCAAGGGCGCCTCGGTAAATAAAAATTCGATGCAGAACAGACTGCTTTAACGCTCGCTCGTTCATGCGCAACATTTTGTAAGGCGTAAATAAAGGCCTCAACAAATCGATTCAATATGGAATTGAAGCGACAACATCGGCGAAAAGCTGAAGATTGTCGGGGAAAACCGTAGCAAACTTCAAAATTCCTACAACTGAATCCAGAACGGTATGACGACCGCAGTGGCCGTCCCCAAATCGGATCAGTATCCTAGCACCTCCTCGCCCGCCGACGCTAAGACCAAGCGGGCAGCCCAACAGGTTTAAAAACGAATGAATGCTCTAGCCCGCCGCGCCGCAGGCCTGCTGCTCAGCACAGTTTGTCTGCCCCTCTCAGCCTTGGCTGCCGACCCACAACCCACCCATGAATTCACCCTGGATAACGGCCTCAAAGTGGTCGTGCGCGAAGACCATCGCGCGCCGGTGGTGGTTTCCCAGGTCTGGTACAAAGTCGGTTCGAGCTACGAAACCCCGGGCCAGACCGGTTTGTCCCACGCCCTGGAACACATGATGTTCAAGGGCAGCTCCAAGGTCGGCCCCGGCGAAGCCTCGCTGATCCTGCGCGACCTGGGCGCCGAAGAGAACGCCTTCACCAGCGACGACTACACCGCCTACTACCAAGTGCTGGCGCGTGACCGCCTGGGTGTCGCCTTCGAACTCGAAGCCGACCGCATGGCCAGCCTGCGCCTGCCGGCCGACGAGTTCAGCCGCGAAATCGAGGTCATCAAGGAAGAACGCCGCCTGCGCACCGACGACAACCCGATGTCCAAGGCCTTCGAGCGCTTCAAGGCCATGGCCTTCCCGGCCAGCGGCTACCACACGCCGACCATCGGCTGGATGGCCGACCTCGACCGCATGAAGGTCGAAGAACTGCGCCACTGGTACCAGTCCTGGTACGTGCCGAACAACGCCACCCTGGTGGTGGTCGGCGACGTGACCCCGGACGAGGTGAAGAACCTGGCCCAGCGCTACTTCGGTCCGATCCCCAAGCGTGACGTGCCTCCGGCGAAGATCCCGCTGGAACTGGCCGAGCCCGGCGAGCGCCTGCTGACGATGCATGTGCAGACCCAACTGCCGAGCGTGATCCTGGGCTTCAACGTGCCCGGCCTGGCCACCGCGCCAGACAAACGCTCGGTACAAGCCCTGCGCCTGATCTCGGCCCTGCTCGACGGCGGCTACAGCGCGCGCATTTCGGAACGGCTCGAACGCGGTGAAGAGCTGGTCTCCTCCGCCTCCACCAACTACGACGCCTACACCCGCGGTGACAGCCTGTTCACCCTGAGCGCCACACCGAACCAGCAGAAGAAAAAGACCATCGCACAAGCCGAAGCCGGCCTGTGGCGCCTGCTGGAAGAACTCAAAGCCAAGCCGCCGACCGCCGAGGAGCTGGAGCGTATCCGCGCCCAGGTCATTGCCGGCCTGGTCTACCAGCGTGACTCGATCACCAGCCAGGCGACCGCCATCGGTTCCCTGGAAACCGTCGGCCTGTCCTGGAAACTGATGGACACCGAACTGGCCGACCTGCAAAGCGTGACCCCGGACGATATCCAGAAAGCCGCACGTACCTATTTCACCCGCGAACGTCTCAGCGTCGCCCATGTCCTGCCTGAGGAGACCGCTCATGAGTGATCGCAAAAGCAGCCGCCTGATCCTGCCCGGCCTGATCGCCGTCACCCTGATCGCGGCGAGCGCGGTGTATTTCCTGCGCCCAAGCGAATCCGTCGCCAGCCCGGCGCTGGAAAAAGCCCAGTCGACCCACACACTGCAATCCCTGGCGGAACTGGACGGCAAGGCGCCGACCAACCGCAAGCTCGACGTGCAGACCTGGAACACCGCCGAAGGCGCCAAGGTGCTGTTCGTCGAAGCCCACGAACTGCCGATGTTCGACATGCGTATCCTGTTCGCCGCCGGCAGCAGCCAGGACGGCAACATCCCCGGCGTGGCGCTGATGACCAACGCCATGCTCAACGAAGGCGTGCCGGGCAAGAATGTGAGCCAGATCGCCAGCGGCTTTGAAGGCCTCGGCGCGGACTTCGGCAATGGCGCTTACCGCGACATGGCGCTGGTGTCCCTGCGCGGCCTGAGCGACAGCGACAAGCGCGACGCCGCCCTGGCGCTGTTTGACCAGGTGATCGGCAAACCGACCTTCCCCGCCGACTCCCTGGCGCGCATCAAGAACCAGATCCTCGCCGGCTTTGAGTATCAGAAGCAGAACCCCGGCAAACTGGCGAGCCTGGAGCTGTTCAAGCGCCTGTACGGCGACCACCCGTATGCTCACCCGAGCGAAGGCACGGCCGAGAGCGTTCCGAAAATCACCCAGGCACAGTTGCAGGCATTCCACGCCAAGGCGTATGCCGCGGGTAACGCTGTGATTGCCGTGGTGGGCGACCTGACCCGCGCCGAGGCCGAAGCCATGACCGCCAAGGTCTCGGCCTCGCTGCCCAAAGGCCCGGCCCTGGCGAAGATCGCCCAGCCGACCGAGCCCAAGGCCGGTTTGAGCCATATCGAGTTCCCGTCCAAGCAGACGCACCTGTTGTTCGCGCAACTGGGCATCGATCGCGCCGACCCGGACTACGCCGCCCTGTCCCTGGGCAACCAGATCCTCGGCGGCGGGGGCTTCGGCACCCGCTTAATGAGTGAAGTGCGCGAGAAGCGCGGCCTGACCTACGGCGTCTACTCCGGTTTCTCGCCGATGCAAGTGCGCGGTCCGTTCATGATCAACCTGCAGACCCGCGCGGAAATGAGCGGCGGCACCCTGCGCCTGGTGGAAGACGTGCTGGCCGACTACCTCAAGACCGGCCCGACGCAAAAGGAGCTGGATGACGCCAAGCGCGAGCTGAGCGGCAGCTTCCCGCTGTCCACCGCGAGCAACGCCGATATCGTCGGGCAGCTGGGCGCCATGGGTTTCTACAACCTGCCGCTGAGCTATCTGGAAGATTTCATGAAACAATCCCAGGCCCTGACCGTAGAACAGGTCAAAGCGGCTTTGAACAAACACCTGAGCGCCGACAAGATGGTCATCGTGACCGCCGGCCCGACGACTGCGCAAAAGCCACTACCGCCCCCCACTGATAAACCTGCCGAGCAGCCGCTCGGGGTTCCGGAGCATTAATGGCCAGTTCATCTCGCCCGAAAAAACCTGTCCACAACGTGCATAACGGTGTGGGCCAACTGCGCATCATTGGCGGTGAATGGGGCAGCCGCAAGCTCAGCTTCCCCGACGTCGTGGGCCTGCGCCCAACGCCGGATCGCGTGCGTGAAACCCTGTTCAACTGGCTGGCACCCTACATCGCCGGGGCCAAGGTACTCGACCCGTTTGCCGGCAGCGGCGCGCTGTTCCTCGAGGCGCTGTCCCGTGGCGCGGCCCAGGCACAGGCGCTGGATGCCAGCAATGTGGCGGTGTCCAGCCTCAAGGAACACCTGGGCACCCTGCGTTGCACCAACGGCCAGGTGCAGACCGCCGACGCGCTGCGCTCCCTGGAACCCCAGCCCGCCAGCGAATACGACGTGGTGTTCCTCGACCCGCCGTTCAACCAGAACCTGCTGCCGACCGTGTGCGCGTTGCTGGAAGAGCGCCAATGGCTGGCGCCGGACTCGTGGATCTACACTGAAAGCGAAAGCGCGCCATCCAGCCTGGGCCTGCCCGGCAGCTGGCGCCTGCACCGGGAACAGAAATCCGGGCGGGTGTATTACGCATTGTGGCAACGTTCGGTACAGCCCTCGGCCTGAACGGGCTTTTGTGGCGAGCAAGCTCGCTCGCCACAGTGAGTCCGCGTGCCACAGAGAGTGTCATGACCCCCTCTTCAGACCTGTTCAAACCCGCCTTCGGCCTCGGCAACCCTCATCTGCAAACGTTGTGGGGGCCGCTGTGGCGCCCGACCACGCATCTCGAACGCCCACGCGAACGCCTGTGGCTGGACGACGGCGACTTTCTCGACCTCGACTGGCATGGCCCCCATGACGCGCACGCGCCGTTGGTGCTGGTACTGCATGGGCTGACCGGCTCGTCCAACTCGCCTTACGTGGCCGGCCTGCAAAAAGCCCTCGCCGCCCAGGGCTGGGCCAGTGCGGCCTTGAACTGGCGCGGATGCTCGGGCGAGCCGAACCTGTTGGCGCGCAGCTACCACTCGGGCGCCAGCGAAGACCTGGCGGCAGCGATTGCCCATCTGCGCGCCAAGCGGCCGTTGGCGCCGTTGTATGCGGTGGGTTATTCCCTGGGGGGCAACGTGCTGCTCAAGCATTTGGGCGAAACCGGCGCGAATTCGGGGCTGCAAGGCGCGGCGGCGGTGTCGGTGCCGTTTCGTCTGGATCAGTGCGCCGATCGCATCGGCCTGGGCTTTTCGCGGGTGTACCAGAAGCACTTCATGCGCGAGATGGTGGCGTATATCCGTGTCAAACAAAGCCGCTTTTTACAGGATGGTCGTGCTGAAGGGCTCAAGGCCCTGGAGGCACTCGGGTCTCTGGAGAAGATGCACACGTTCTGGGACTTCGACGGCCGGGTCACCGCGCCGCTGCATGGTTTTCTCAGTGCCGAAGACTATTACCGCCGCGCGTCGAGCCGTTACTACCTGGGCGATATCCGCACGCCAACCCTGATCATCCAGGCGGCCGATGACCCGTTTGTCTTCGCCCATAGCCTGCCCGAAGCCAGCGAGTTGTCGGATTGCACCGAGTTCGAATTGCTGGCCAAGGGTGGGCATGTGGGGTTTGTCGACGGTTCGCTGAAGCGCCCCGGTTACTACCTGGAGCGGCGGATTCCGCAATGGCTGCTGACACAACCCCGTTAAACAAGGTGGGTTTACACGCAGGACGACTCAGTCGCCCGTCGCGATTTCCCGCGTCGGATCGGTAATCCACTCGCTCCACGATCCCGCATACAACTTGCCCAACGGGTAACCCGCCAGGCTCAGGGCGAACAGGTTATGGCACGCCGTCACGCCCGAACCGCAATACGCCACCAGTTCATCCGGCGAACGGCCTTGCAACTGGGCGGCGAAGCGCTGCTTGAGCTGCTCGGCCGGCAGGAAACGCCCATCGCTGCCCAGGTTTTCGGTGAACGCCGCACATTGCGCGCCGGGAATGTGCCCGGCAATCGGGTCGATAGGCTCGACATCGCCGCGAAAGCGCGGCTGGGCGCGGGCGTCGAGCAGGGTCAGGCCCGGTTGGCCCAGGCGTTTTTGCAGCTGCTTGGCATCCAGTAGCAGGCGATTATCCGGCGCGCCGACAAAGGTGCCGCGCTCGATCATCGGCGCATCCAGGCTTAACGGGAAGCCGGCCGCGTGCCAGGCCTTCAAGCCACCGTCCAGGATAAACACGCCATCACGCTTGCCCAGCCACGCCAGCGACCACCAGGTGCGGGCGGCATAAACACCCGGGCCGTCGTCGTAGAGCACCACATCGGTATCGGAATTGATGCCCCAGGCACGCAGTTGCTCGGCGAGCGTCTGCGCCTGCGGCAACGGGTGACGCCCGGTCACGCCCTTGGTCACCGGCCCACTGAGATGGCGCTCCAGGTCAGCATATTGCGCGCCTTCGATATGCCCTTCGGCGTAGCTGCACATTCCGTAGTCCGGGTCTTCCAGGGCAAAGCGACAGTCAAGTATCACCAGAGCGCCGCGCTGTTGGCGCTCGGCCAGTTGCTGGGGGCTGATCAGTTGGGCAAGTGGCATGACAGACTCCTGTGAACAAATTCGGGAAAGATCCTACTTCACTTCTTCCAGTGCCTGGTTCAACGGCACGTAAAACTCTTTGAACAGTGCATCCACCGCCGCTTTGGCCTGCGGCGTGACAAACCCCGCTTCCAGCACCAGCACCTGATACACCCCACGCTTGATCGCTTCGGCGCTCAGATGTGTGGATTTTTCATTGGTGGTACACAAAAACCGCACCCAGGAGGTAAGGATGATCCAGGCGTTGAGGGTCAGCGCCTCGGTTTGCACCGGGTCCATATTGAGAATGCCGGCATCGACAAACCCCCGGTAAATGGCGCCACCCTGAATCAGGCAACGCTGGGAAAAGCGCCGGTAGCCGGTGGCCAGTTCCGGGTCGCTCTCCAGCAGGTGTTCGAGGTCACGGTGCAGGAAACGGTAGCGCCACATACCAGCCAGGACCGCCTGCAGGTAGAAGCGCTTGTCCTCCACCACCATGGTGCGACCCTGGGGCGGGCGCAGGAAACTGTCGACCAAGGCTTCGTATTCGCGAAACAGCACGGCGATGATCGCCTGCTTGTTGGGGAAGTGGTAGTACAGGTTGCCCGGCGAAATTTCCATATGGGCGGCGATATGGTTGGTGCTGACACTGCGCTCGCCCTGCTGGTTAAAAAGCTCCAGGCTGGTTTGCACAATGCGCTCGCTGGTCTTTACTCGTGGTGCCATAGGGGATCAGCTTCTGTACACGTGATCGACCATCTTACGGCCTAACCTTGCCGGGATAAATCCAGTTGTGGCTGCAATGCCATTTGACAATTTAGAGCAATAACTCTAAAAATCCAGGCAGACCAATAACAATCCGGGACTGCACCATGTCTGCCAACGTTGCCTACCCGCAAGATTCCCAGACACTGGATCAACTCCAGGGCCTGTTCGACGCCCAACGCCGCGCCTATGCCGCCAACCCGATGCCGCCGGCCGCGCAACGCCAGCAATGGCTCAAGGCCTTGCGCGAAGTGCTCAGCGACGAACGCCAGGCGCTGATCGACGCGATCAGCCAGGACTTCAGCCATCGCAGCGCCGACGAAACCCTGTTCGCCGAACTGATGCCCAGCCTGCATGGCATTCACTATGCGAGCAAACACCTCAGTGGCTGGATGAAACCTTCCCGCCGTGCTGTAGGCATTGCCTTCCAGCCCGCCTCGGCCAAAGTCATCTACCAACCGCTGGGCGTGGTCGGGGTGATCGTGCCCTGGAACTACCCGCTGTACCTGGCCATCGGGCCATTGGTCGGTGCGTTGGCCGCGGGCAATCGGGTGATGCTCAAACTCAGCGAATCGACCCCGGCCACCGGCGAACTGCTCAAGACCCTGCTGGCGAAGGTCTTCCCCGAAGACCTGGTGTGCGTGGTGCTGGGCGAGGCCGACGTCGGCATGGCGTTTTCCAGGCTGCGCTTCGATCATCTGCTGTTCACCGGCGCCACCAGCATCGGTAAACATGTGATGCGCGCGGCGGCCGAGCATCTGACTCCGGTCACGCTGGAACTGGGCGGCAAATCGCCGGCGATCGTTTCCGCCGATGTGCCCCTCAAGGACGCCGCCGAACGCATCGCCTTCGGCAAGGCCCTGAACGCCGGGCAAACCTGCGTGGCGCCGGACTACGTGCTGGTGCCGGAAGATCGCGTCGAGGGTTTCGTCGAGGCCTACAGCAAGGCGCTTCGTGGTTTTTACCCGACTCTGGCCAACAACCCGGACTACACCGCCATCATCAACGAACGGCAACTGGCCCGGCTCAACGCCTACGTGAAGGACGCCACCGACAAGGGCGCCACCCTGATCCCTCTGTACGACCAGGGCCAGGCACGCCGCATGGCCCACAGCCTGCTGTTGAATGTCAGCGATGAAATGACGGTGATGCAGGACGAAATCTTCGGCCCGGTGCTGCCGATCGTGCCTTATCGCGGCATCGACCAAGCCTTTGCCTACATCAATCAGCGGCCTCGCCCACTGGCCCTGTACTACTTCGGCTACAACAAGCGCGAACAGAACCGCGTACTCCACGAAACCCACTCCGGCGGCGTATGCCTGAACGACACGCTGCTGCATGTGGCTCAGGACGACATGCCTTTCGGCGGCATCGGCCCGTCGGGCATGGGCCACTACCACGGCCATGAAGGGTTCCTCACGTTCAGCAAGGCCAAGGGCGTGCTGGTCAAGCAGCGCCTGAACGCCGCGAAGTTGATCTACCCGCCCTACGGCAAATCGATCCAGAAGCTGATCCAGAAGCTGTTTATCCGCTGATACCGCCACCCTCGGGATAACCATAACAATGAACCCAAGCCTGACTGATTCACCCGCGCTGTCGCGGCGCGGCGTCCTGAAAATCGGCCTGTGCGCCAGCGCCTTCCTGGCTACCGCCGGGCTGGGCGCGAGCCTCAGCGGTTGCTCCAGCAGCACTCCGGCCAGCGGCTTTGCCCTGTTGCGCAGCAGCGACTTGCCGTTTCTGCGCGCGGTGATCCCGGTGCTGCTGGAAGGCGTGGCCAGCGCCCAGGAAGTCGCCAGCGGGATTGAAGACACCCTGAAAAAACTCGACTACAGCCTGCAGCACCT
This sequence comes from Pseudomonas sp. K8, assembly GCF_014889455.1. Lineage (NCBI taxonomy): Bacteria > Pseudomonadati > Pseudomonadota > Gammaproteobacteria > Pseudomonadales > Pseudomonadaceae > Pseudomonas > Pseudomonas sp. K8. The sequence continues at coordinate 41,633 of NZ_VJWO01000009.1, read as the reverse complement.
GTCGCCGGAGATGTTCAAGCTGACCCAGCAACTGTTCGACGTGCTGGGCATGGGCATCACCCGCGGCCCACTGACCGGGATCTGGGGCAGTTGGGAAAACGCCAGTGGCGAACAGATCCGCAACTTCCTGCACCGCTGGGAAAACAGCTACCTGAACCTGCTGCGCATGGGCCAGGGTTCGTTGCTCAAGCTGGTGATCATGGCCTGGTACTTCCGGCCGGCGTCCTGGGCCCATTGCGGCTACCCCGGGCCGCCGCAGATCTGATTCGCATCCCCCCAATAAAAACAAGAGACGACCCCGATGCCTGTACCCGATCTGTTCCGCGACGGCCTGGCCCGCGGCTGGAAAACCCACAATGGCGCCGCCCTCGACCGCGACCTGACGCTGGAAGCCGACGTAGCGATCATCGGCAGCGGTGCCGGCGGCGGCACCTCTGCCGAAATCCTCAGCGCCGCCGGCTACAAAGTGCTGCTGATCGAAGAAGGCCCGCTCAAGACCAGCAGCGATTTCAAGCTGCTCGAAGACGAGGCCTACGCCAGCCTGTATCAAGAAGGCATCGGCCGCATGAGCAAGGACGGCGCCATCACCATCCTGCAAGGCCGGGCCGTGGGCGGCACCACGCTGATCAACTGGACCTCCAGCTTCCGCACCCCGGACGCCACCCTCAGCCACTGGGCCAGCGAATATGCGGTCAAGGGCCACAGCAGCGCGGACATGGCGCCATGGTTCGAAAAAATGGAACAGCGCCTGGGCATCGCTCCCTGGGCCATGCCGCCCAACGCCAACAACGACGTGATCCGCAAAGGCTGCGAACAGCTGGGCTACAGCTGGCATGTGATCCCGCGCAACGTGCGCGGCTGCTTCAACCTGGGTTATTGCGGCATGGGTTGCCCGGTCAACGCCAAGCAGTCGATGCTGGTGACCACCATCCCCTCCACCCTGGAGAAGGGCGGCGAGCTGCTGTACCTGGCCCGCGCCGAACGCCTGGTCTACAGCGGCGACCGCATCAATAGCCTGGAATGCGTGGCCATGGACGAACGCTGCGTGGCGCCGACTGGACGCAAGATCACGGTCAAGGCCAGGCATTACGTGCTGGCCGGCGGCGGCATCAACAGCCCGGCGCTGCTGATGCGCTCGGCCGCCCCCGACCCGCATTCGCGGCTGGGCAAGCGCACCTTTTTGCATTTGGTGAACTTCTCCGCGGCGCTGTTCGACGAGGTGATCAACCCGTTCTATGGCGCGCCGCAGTCGATCTATTCCGATCACTTCCAATGGCTGGACGGCACCACCGGCAGAATGTCGTACAAGCTCGAAGCGCCGCCGCTGCACCCGGCGCTGGCCAGTACGCTGCTCGGCGGCTACGGCACCCAGAACGCCCTGGACATGAGCCAATTGCCACATACCCACGCAATGCTTGCCCTGCTGCGCGACGGCTTCCACCCCGACAGCCCCGGCGGCAGCGTGGAACTGCGCGGCGACGGCACACCGGTGCTCGATTACCAGGTTTCGCCTTACGCCTGGGACGGCCTGCGCCGTGCGTTCCACAGCATGGCCGAGATCCAGTTCGCGGCGGGTGCCAAGTCGGTCAAGCCGCTGCATCACGATGCGCGCTACGTGAAGACCCTGGCCGAAGCACGCAGCCTGATCGACGGCCTCAACCTGGAATTGCACCGCACCTGCCTGGGCAGCGCCCACGTGATGGGCGGCTGCGCCATGGGCGAAGAGCCGAAAAATGCGGTGGCCGACAGCCTCGGTCGCCATCACCAGTTGCGCAACCTGTCGATCCACGACGGTTCGCTGTTCCCCACCAGCATTGGCGCCAACCCGCAGTTGTCGGTGTACGGATTGACCGCGCAACTGGCGAGCGCATTGGCCGAACGTCTGAAAACGGCATGAAAAAACAGGCTATTTCGCGGGTCTATCTGCATAAGTCGACTTGGCCGACCGGGACGGCTGCGATACCATCCGGTTCCCCAACGGACTCCGCCAGGACGACGCGATGAACCGAGTGTTGTACCCAGGTACCTTCGACCCGATTACCAAAGGCCATGGCGATCTGGTCGAACGCGCCTCGCGCTTGTTCGACCATGTGATCATCGCGGTCGCTGCCAGCCCCAAGAAAAACCCGCTGTTTCCCCTGGAACAGCGCGTGGAGCTGGCGCGCGAGGTCACCAAGCACCTGCCCAACGTCGAAGTGGTGGGTTTCTCGACGCTGCTGGCACATTTCGCCAAAGAGCAGAACGCCAATGTGTTCCTGCGCGGCCTGCGCGCGGTATCGGACTTCGAATACGAATTCCAGTTGGCCAACATGAACCGCCAACTGGCGCCGGACGTGGAAAGCCTGTTCCTCACGCCGTCGGAGCGTTATTCGTTCATTTCCTCGACGTTGGTCCGTGAAATCGCGGCCCTGGGCGGGGATATCACCAAGTTCGTGCATCCGGCCGTGGCTGATGCGCTGACCCTGCGCTTCAAGAAGTAAGACCGCTCACTCGGCGTCCGCTCGCACTGCGGGCGCCAATGCGGCACAATTGCGCGCATTAGTTTTCCAGATGCCTTGGCTGACTGCCCTGGCAGGAGTTTCCATGTCCTTGATCATCACCGACGATTGCATCAACTGCGACGTCTGCGAACCCGAGTGCCCGAACGCCGCGATTTCCCAAGGCGAAGAGATCTACGTGATCGACCCCAACCTCTGCACCCAGTGCGTCGGCCACTACGACGAACCGCAGTGTCAGCAGGTGTGCCCGGTGGATTGCATTCCACTGGATGAAGCCCATCCGGAGACTGAAGAACAGTTGATGGAGAAGTACCGGAAGATTACCGGTAAGGCTTGAGCCTGGTGGCGTCTGTGAAGGCCTCATCGGGGGCAAGCCCCCTCCCACACTTGAATGTATTCACACATCAAAATGTGGGAGGGGGCTTGCCCCCGATGGCGATATCAGCCTTCACACAGCAATCAGCTCTGGCACTTAGGGCAAAACACACTCGCCCGCTGCCCCAGCACCACATTGCGCAACTCGCTCCCGCAGACCTTGCACGCCTCGCCGCCCCGGCCGTAGACGAACAGTTCCTGCTGGAAATCCCCCGGCTGCCCATCGCCGCCGATAAAGTCGCGCAAGGTGGTGCCGCCGCGCTCGATGGCGGCCGCCAGAATGCGCTTGATCTCGATCGCCAGCTTCAGATAGCGCCCGCGTGAAATGCCACCGGCCTCGCGGCGCGGATCGACCCCCGCCGCGAACAGCGCTTCGGTCGCGTAGATATTGCCCACGCCCACCACCACCGCGTTGTCCATGATGAACGGTTTGACCGCCATCGAACGCCCACGGGACAGTTTGAACAGGCGCTCGCCATCGAACAGGTCGGTCAACGGCTCCGGCCCCAGGCGGATCAGCAGTTCGTGGTTATGCGGGTCCTGGCTCCAGAGCATCGCACCAAAACGCCGAGGGTCGGTGTAGCGCAGGGCCAGGCCCGACTCCAGCTCAATGTCCACATGCTCATGCTTGGCCGCCGGCAGGCCGACTTCCACCAGGCGCAGGTTGCCCGACATGCCCAGGTGGCTGATCAGGGTGCCCACTTCAGCGTTGATCAACAGGTACTTGGCCCGCCGCTCCACCAGCACGATACGCTGCCCGGACAGGCGTACATCGAGGTCTTCCGGGATCGGCCAGCGCAGGCGTCGCTCGCGCACCACGACGCGGCTGACCCGCTGGCCTTCCAGGTGCGGCGCAATCCCGCGCCGAGTGGTTTCGACTTCTGGTAACTCGGGCATGTGTGCCTCGTGAGGTAAGGGTCAGTGCGCGCCCAGTTCGCGGATCGACAACTTCATGCTTTCGAAGTCGTAGTCCGACAGGCCCACGTAGTCCAGCACCAGATGGCCAATCGCGTCCCACTCATAGTCGACCGGCTGGTTGCCCAACACCCGGTACGACGCGCAGATGTGCTCGGCCATTTTCAGGATCGCCAGCAGGTTCTTGAGCTGCGGATTGCGCGGCGACTCATCGCTGAAGATCGCCAGGGCGTTGTGATGGTTGGCAATGGCGTCGGTCACATGCTCCGGCAGGCGCCAGGACTTGGCGGTGTAATAGCCGACCACCGCATGGTTGGTGTTGAACGCATTGTTTTCGGTATCGACCACTCGGCAGTCGGCACCGGCATTGGCGTAGGACTCTTCGAGCACCGCCATGTAATTGGGGAAGCGCTTGAGCATCAGCGGTACGCCGCAATCGTGGAACAGCCCCAGGGCATAGGCTTCGTCCACCGCCTGGGCGCCGGTGCGCTTGGCCAGGGTGAGGCAGGTCATGGCCACGTCCTGGGCGGTGTCCCAGAAACGGTTGAGGGTGACGATGGTGTCGTCGCTCATCTCGCCCTTGATCGACAGGGCGTTGATCAGGTTGATGATTGAACGGCTGCCCAGCAGGTTAACGGCGCGCTGGATCGAGGCGATCTTGTTGCTCAGGCCGTAATACGATGAGTTGACGATCTTCAGCAGCGCGCCGGACAGGCCCGGGTCCTGGGAAATCAACCGCGCGATCACTTCCAGGTCCGGGTCGGGCATGTACTGTTCCATCTGCAAATCCACCATGATTTGCGGCTGAGGCGGCACACTGATGCCTTGCAGGGCCTGCTGGATCTGTTCGGCGGAAAGCTCTTGGGACATAAGTACACACTCTGGGCGAGAGGGGGATTCTAACCCCGATGGGAAGCTGACCGACACCTCAAAAAACCAAATGGCACTCCTATCAAATGGACGCCACAGCACGCGCCCCCCCTGCAACCCATCAGGCCAAGCCACGAAATGTAATGCAACACGGTATACTCCCGCTCTTTTTTCCGGAGCGACGTCATGTCCCTGCCAAGCCTGCGTCTCAAAGCCAACGCCGATCGTCGTTTGCGCAACGGCCACCTGTGGGTCTACAGCAACGAAATCGACGTGGCCGCCACCCCACTCCACGGCTTCCAGGCGGGCGACCAGGCCATCCTCGAAGCGGCCGGCGGCAAGACCCTGGGCATCGTGGCCATGAGCCCGAACAACCTGATCTGCGCGCGCCTGCTGTCGCGTGACATCAAGTTGCCTTTGGACAAGTCGCTGCTGGTACACCGCCTGAACGTCGCCCTGTCCCTGCGCGACCGCCTGTTCGACAAGCCGTTCTACCGCCTGGTCTACGGCGATTCCGACCTGCTGCCGGGCCTGGTGGTCGACCGTTTCGGCGACATCCTGGTGGTACAGATCGCCTCGGCGACCATGGAAGCGCATAAAGAAGACGTGATCGCCGCCTTGACCCAAGTGCTCAAGCCGAGCGGCATTCTGTTCAAGAACGACTCCGCCGCGCGCGACGCCGAAGGCCTCAACCGCTACGTCGAAACCGTGTTCGGCCTGGTGCCGGAGTGGGTCGCGCTGGAAGAAAACGGCGTGAAATTCGAAGCCCCGGTGATCCAGGGCCAGAAAACCGGCTGGTTCTATGACCACCGCATGAACCGCGCACGCCTGGCCCCGTATGCCAAAGGCAAGCGCGTCCTCGATCTGTACAGCTACATCGGCGGCTGGGGCGTGCAAGCCGCGGCCTTCGGCGCCACTGAAGTGTTCTGCGTCGACGCCTCGGCCTTCGCCCTCGACGGTGTAGAGCGCAACGCCGCGCTGAACGGCGTCGCCGAGAAAATGACCTGCATCGAAGGCGATGTTTTCGAAGCCCTCAAAGAGCTGAAAGCCAGCGAAGAACGCTTCGACGTGATCGTCGCCGACCCACCGGCCTTCATCAAACGCAAAAAAGACATGAAGAACGGCGAAGGCGCCTACCGCCGCCTCAACGAGCAAGCCATGCGCCTGCTCAGCAAGGACGGCATCCTGGTCAGCGCCTCGTGTTCGATGCACCTGCCGGAAGACGACCTGCAGAACATCCTGCTGACCAGCGCCCGCCACCTGGACCGTAACATCCAGATGCTCGAACGCGGCGGCCAGGGCCCGGATCACCCGGTACACCCGGCGATTGTTGAGACGCGCTACATCAAGAGCATCACCTGCCGGTTGCTGCCAAATAGCTAAAGACCAAAACCGTCCCCCTGTAGGAGCGAGCTTGCTCGCGAAAAACGCATAGACGACGCGGGCTACCTGATAGCGCTGCGTCATCGTTGACGTTCTTCGCGAGCAAGCTCGCTCCTACAAGGGGGAAGAGGTCACAACCAGATGGCGTCCCATAGCGGGTACTGGCCGATATGCTTGACCAGCCCTGCACGCAAGGGATTGGCCACGATATAGCGGGCCGTTGCTTTCAAATCTTCCTCCCGACGCAGTGCGCGGTCGAAGTAACCTTTTTGCCATAGGGTCCCGAACGAACACCTGGCCTGGTTGATGGCACGGGCACTTCGCGACTTGGTGATTCGCATCAGCCTTGGCAGGTCACCGTTATGCAACTCGACCAGCCAATGGAAATGGTCAGGCATGACCACCCAGGCCAGCGAAGTCGCCTCACCCTCGTCCTGAGCCTGCCTGAACTCACTGACAAGCAGGCGGCCGATGCGCCAGTCCTGAAAGACCGATTGCCGTTGATGGGTAACCGCAGTGATCAGGTAAATCCGGCCCGACTCCGAACAGCGCCCGATGCGCAGCCGATGTGCACGTTGCTGGGTGGACATTCCTTCGTCCTCTTCTGTGAGTGGAAGAGAAACGGTAGGCGCAGCGACGTCAACCGGCCTCTAAACAGTGGTTCTGAATATGTCCCCCCCCTGTAGGAGCGAGCTTGCTCGCGAAAAGCGTCAACAATAACGCCGTACTATCAGGAGGCCCGTGTCGCCTGTTCGTTTTTCGCGAGCAAGCTCGCTCCTACATCAGATTGGTTGATCCGAGCGTGCGTCGCCACGGCGCTTTTCGCCATTCCCTCCAGCCGCCAGCGGTGTAGAATCGGCCTATTCATCGCCAGTCATCCCCCGGCGGGTTTATGAGCTCGAGGCCAAAACGCACGGCGATCCCGTAACGTTTGCGGCAACGTCCGGACACCACGGCCATTTTTCGGGTGTTCCAGACGTCCATAGAAGCTCACTCCCCTTAGCACCTGATTAGTTTTGATTAGCCGCCCGGAGGGCTCCAATGCCAGATTACCGCTCGAAAACATCCACCCACGGCCGCAACATGGCCGGCGCCCGCGCACTGTGGCGTGCCACGGGGATGAAAGATGACGACTTCAAGAAGCCGATCATCGCGATTGCCAACTCGTTCACCCAGTTCGTCCCCGGCCACGTCCACCTCAAGGACCTGGGCCAACTGGTCGCCCGCGAGATCGAACGCGCCGGCGGTGTCGCCAAAGAATTCAACACCATCGCCGTGGACGACGGCATCGCCATGGGCCATGACGGCATGCTGTATTCCCTGCCGAGCCGCGAGATCATCGCCGACTCCGTGGAGTACATGGTCAACGCCCACTGCGCCGACGCCATCGTGTGCATCTCGAACTGCGACAAGATCACCCCCGGCATGCTGATGGCCGCCCTGCGCCTGAACGTCCCGGTGATCTTCGTCTCCGGCGGCCCGATGGAAGCCGGCAAGACCAAACTCGCCTCCCACGGCCTCGACCTGGTCGATGCCATGGTCATCGCCGCCGATTCCAGCGCTTCTGACGAGAAGGTCGCGGAATACGAGCGCAGCGCCTGCCCGACCTGCGGTTCATGCTCCGGCATGTTCACCGCCAACTCGATGAACTGCCTGGTGGAAGCCCTGGGCCTGGCCTTGCCGGGCAACGGTTCCACGCTGGCCACCCACAGCGACCGCGAGCAACTGTTCTTGCAGGCCGGCCGCACCATCGTCGAGCTGTGCAAGCGCTACTACGGCGAGAACGATGAGTCGGTGTTGCCGCGCAACATCGCCAACTTCAAGGCGTTCGAAAACGCCATGACCCTGGACATCGCCATGGGCGGTTCCACCAACACCATCCTGCACTTGCTGGCCGCGGCCCAGGAAGCCGAGATCGATTTCGACCTGCGCGACATCGACCGTCTGTCCCGCCACGTGCCGCAACTGTGCAAAGTCGCGCCGAACATCCAGAAGTACCACATGGAAGACGTGCACCGCGCCGGCGGGATCTTCTCGATCTTAGGTTCCCTGGCCCGTGGCGGCCTGCTGCACACCGACCTGCCGACCGTACACAGCAAGTCCCTCGCCGAAGGCATCGCCAAGTGGGATATCACCCAGACTGACGACGAAGCCGTACACACCTTCTTCAAGGCCGGCCCGGCGGGCATCCCGACCCAGACCGCGTTCAGCCAGTCGACCCGTTGGGACACCCTCGACGTCGACCGTGAAAACGGCTGCATCCGCAGTGTCGAGCACGCCTATTCGAAAGAAGGCGGCCTGGCCGTGCTGTACGGCAACATCGCCCTCGACGGCTGCGTGGTGAAAACCGCCGGTGTGGACGAGTCGATCCATGTCTTCGAAGGTCGCGCCAAGATCTACGAAAGCCAGGACAGCTCGGTACGCGGCATCCTCGCCGACGAAGTCAAGGAAGGCGACATCGTGATCATCCGCTACGAAGGCCCGAAGGGCGGCCCGGGTATGCAGGAGATGCTCTACCCAACGTCGTACCTGAAATCCAAAGGCCTGGGCAAAGCCTGCGCGCTGTTGACCGACGGCCGTTTCTCCGGCGGCACCTCGGGCCTGTCCATCGGCCACGCTTCGCCTGAAGCCGCTGCCGGCGGCGCGATTGGCCTGGTACAGGACGGCGACAAGGTACTGATCGACATTCCGAACCGCTCGATCAACCTGTTGATCAGCGACGAAGAACTGGCCGCGCGCCGGGTCGAGCAGGACAAGAAGGGCTGGAAGCCGGTGGAGAAGCGTCCGCGCAAGGTGACTACTGCGTTGAAGGCTTATGCGTTGCTGGCGACCAGTGCCGACAAGGGTGCGGTGCGTAACAAGGCAATGCTCGACGGTCTGTAAGGCCCGCCCATGAAAATGCCCCGCCAGGTGCGGGGCATTTTTTTTGCTGGGAGAAAACCTCAATAACCATGAGGATCAAATGTGGGAGGGGGCTTGCCCCCCGATGGCAGAGTGTCAGTCGATACATCCACAGCTGACCCACCGCTATCGGGGGCAAGCCCCCTCCCACAGCTTGACCGTGTGAACCCAATCAAGTGTGGGAGGGGGCTTGCCCCCGATAAGCAAGCGACTCGGTCTTACTGGATCTCATCCGGCTTGACGATCACCCAGTTCTTGTCCGCCGTCACCGGCAAGCCTTCCTTGGCCTGGGCGGCCGCGTGCTTGGCCATCATGCCGTTGAGCTGGGTCATGTACTTGTCTTTGCGGTTGACCCACAGGTGAATGCCGCCCTTGGCCACGTCCACATCGTGGAACAGCATGTAGCCGTCGCTGGTCGGGGTATCGCCGCCGACGATTACCGGTTTTTTCCATTCGTCGATGTAGGTCAGGATCGCGGCGTGCTTGCCGGCCATCCAGGTCGCCGGGGTCCACAGGTAGGGGGTCAATTCCAGACCGAGGTTGGCTTTTTCGTCGTATTTGCCGGCCGTGATCTGCTTGCGTGCGGTGGTCAGTTCGCCGGTCTTGCGGTCCTTGAGCAGGGTGCTCACGCCGATGACGTTCTGCGGTTTGACGTTGTAGCCGTACTTCGGATCGGCAGCGACCATGCGTACCAGCTCTTCCGACGCGGCGGTCATCACATACACCTCGATGCCGTTTTCCATCAGCTTGTTGTACAGCTCGGCCTGGCCGGTGAAGACTTTCGGCGGCTGGACTTCGGAGTTCTTCACCGCGTCGCCTTCGAAATAGCTGACCGGCACTGGCTTGCCGGAGGCCATCAACTCATCGACCTGGACCTTGAGTTCCTTGAGGGTAAAACCTGCAAACACCTGGGCCACCCACGGGTAGCAGACCATGTCGTCCACTTCGCAGAGGCGATAGTAGTAACTGAACAGACTTTCCTTATGGTCGGCGGTGTCTTTGAAGGGCATAAGCTTGAGCGATGGGTCGAGGCTGTCGCGGGTGATCAGGCCCTTGTTTTCCATGTAGGGCAGCAGGGACTCTTCGAGGTCGTAGCGGTAGCTGGTGTTGTCCATGTCGAACACCGCGAAGTTACCCTTGTTGGCGTTGGCGGCGATCATTTCGTTCAGTTGTTTGGCGGCCGGGGCCGGCCAGTGTTTCAACTCGGTGGCGGCGAACGCCTGGCCGGCAAGTGCGAGGCAGAATGCGGCGGATACCAGTAGTTTCGGCGCGAGCTTCATAGGCGTTGTCTCCCTGAGTGAAAGACATCGACGCTAACAAATCCCTGTGACAGTTTTCGCCCGGTCGCGACCGCTTGCGTTCTGATTCCGCCATTGCCATGCGCCTGAGCGCCAACTACTTATTCCAAAAACGACAGATACCATTCCATATTGGTATTAAATCAATATATATCAAGCTGTTAGGCTTCCCGGTTCGCAATCGCAGGCTCACGCGATTGGCAACACTCTCAACGGAGCTTCAATGAATCTGCCCCTGATTCTCAACTTACTGGTGTTCGTGGCCCTGTTGCTGGGCCTGGCACAAACCCGTCGAACGAACTGGAGCCTCGCCAAGAAAGTCCTGTTCGCCCTGATACTCGGCGTGGCGTTCGGTACGGCCTTGCACGCCATTTACGGCGATGGCAACCCGGTCCTCAAAGCCTCTATCGGCTGGTTCGATCTGGTCGGCAACGGTTATGTGCAGTTGCTGCAAATGATCGTGATCCCGCTGGTGTTCGCTTCGATCCTCAGCGCCGTGGCACGTCTGCACAACGCCGCGTCCCTGGGCAAGATCAGCTTCCTGACCATCGGCACCCTACTGTTCACCACCGCGATTGCGGCGCTGATCGGCATCGGCCTGACCAACCTGTTCGGCCTCACCGCCGAAGGCCTGGTGGCCGGCACCCAGGAAATGGCGCGCCTGCAAGTGATCCAGAGCGACTACGCGGGCAAGGTCGCCGACCTGAATATCCCGCAGTTGCTGTTGTCGTTCGTGCCAGCGAATCCGTTTGCCGACCTGGCCCGCGCCAAGCCGACCTCGATCATCAGCGTGGTGATCTTCGCCGCCTTCCTCGGCGTGGCCGCGCTGCAACTGCTCAAGGATGACGTGGAAAAGGGCCAGAAAGTGCTCAACGCCATCGACACCCTGCAAGCCTGGGTGATGCGCCTGGTGCGCCTGGTGATGAAGCTCACGCCCTACGGCGTATTGGCGCTGATGACCAAGGTGGTCGCCGGCTCCAACCTGCAAGACATCATCAAGCTCGGCAGTTTTGTCGTGGTCTCGTACCTGGCGCTGGGGCTGATGTTCGTGGTGCATGGCCTGCTGCTGTCGCTGGCCGGGATCAACCCGCTGCGCTTCTTGCGCAAGGTCTGGCCGGTGCTGACGTTCGCCTTCACCAGCCGCTCCAGCGCGGCGGCGATCCCGCTGAGTATCGAAGCGCAGACCCGCCGCCTGGGCATCCCGCACGCCATCGCCGGTTTCGCCGCCTCGTTTGGCGCGACCATCGGCCAGAACGGTTGCGCCGGTCTCTACCCGGCAATGCTGGCGGTGATGGTCGCGCCGACGGTCGGCATCAACCCGTTGGACCCGCTGTGGATCGCGACCCTGGTGGCGATTGTGACCTTGAGTTCGGCGGGCGTTGCCGGCGTGGGCGGCGGGGCGACGTTTGCCGCGCTGATCGTACTGCCAGCGATGGGCTTGCCGGTGTCACTGGTGGCGCTGCTGATTTCCGTGGAGCCGCTGATCGACATGGGCCGTACCGCGTTGAACGTGAACGGTTCGATGACAGCGGGGGCGATTACCAGCCAGATCATGCAGCAGACCGATAAAGAACGGCTGAATGCGGATGAGCATGCGGAGTTGGCGCAGGCCTGATAGACCGCTATCGGGGGCAAGCCCCCTCCCACACTTGATCGCATTCACCCGGTCAAATGTGGGAGGGGGCTTGCCCCCGATGCTTTTAGGCTTTTTCCCAAACTTCGAAGTTGTAAGCCGGCTTGTCACCTTCGGCTGGGTTCTGCAGATTGGAAACCAACTTCCACTGGTTCTCATCAAACGCCGGAAACCACGCATCCCCTTCCGGGCTCAGCGCCACCCGCGTCAGGTACAGGCGATCCGCCTGTTCCAGCCCCTGTGCATAAAGCTGCGCGCCGCCGATCAGCATCAGCTCATCCACGCCCTGCTCCAGGGCCCACGCTTGCGCGCGTTCCACCGCCGCTTCAAGCGACGGAAAAACTTCCGCACCTTCCAGCGCCAGGTCGGTCTGACGACTGACCACAATGTTCAAGCGCCCCGGCAGCGGTCGGCCCAGGGAGTCCCAGGTCTTGCGCCCCATGATGATCGGCTTGCCCAGGGTGGTGGCCTTGAAATATTTGAAATCCCCCGGCAAATGCCAGGGCATGCTGTTGTCGACGCCGATCACACGGTTTTCACCGAGGGCTGCGATCAGGCTTAGAGGGAGAGTTTTTTTCATGGCGACGAGAATACCAGAGCCACGCGAAGCGTACCCCAACCGGCTGCACAGCGGTTATGCTCCAGGCTCACTGACACAACAGGACGGCGCGTGACTGCACTGACCCCTCTGCAAACACTCTGGCTGACGGAAACCGTGCGCCTGCGCGAAGAACACGCCGGCCCGCTGGAAGATCAGCAAGCCAATCGCCTGGCCCGCACGGCCGGTGGCGACCTGTCGACGCGCATTCAACAGCGCGCCCTGCACCTGGCCGAGCGCGATGGGCTGACAACCGCCCTCATCCGCTGGCTGCAAGGTGCGCGTTTGGCCCTGATACTGCTGGCGATAGTCGCGGTGATCAGTGGTGCAGGCCTGGCCTTTGCTGCGCTGGGTAACGGCCTGACCCCGGTGAATGTGTTCTGGGCGCTGGGCAGCCTGCTCGGCTTGAACCTGATCCTGCTGATCAGTTGGGCATTGGGCCTGCTGTTTGCCGGAGAACACAGCGCCAGCCTCGGCCGGCTGTGGTTGTGGCTCAGCGAAAAACTCGCGCGTGACGCCAAAGCCGCGCAACTGGCGCCGGCGTTGCTGCTGCTATTGCAGCGCCAGAAGCTCAATCGCTGGGCCGTCGGGGTGCTGGTCAACAGCCTGTGGTTACTCGCATTGCTCAGCGCGCTGGCGATCCTGCTGACGCTGCTCGCCACCCGGCGCTACGGTTTTGTGTGGGAAACCACCATCCTCGGCACCGACACCTTCGTCGCCGTGACCCAAGCCCTCGGCGCCCTGCCCGCCCTGCTTGGTTTCAACGTCCCCACGGTGGAGATGATCCGCGCCAGCGGCGATTCCGCCCTGAACATCGACAGCGCCCGCCAGGCCTGGGCTGCCTGGCTGGTGGGTGTGCTGCTGATCTACGGCCTGTTGCCGCGGTTGACCCTCGCCCTGCTGTGCCTGTGGCGCTGGAAACGCGGACGCGCCGCCCTGCGCCTGGACCTCAACCTGCCCGGCTACAGCCAACTGCGCGAACGCCTGATGCCGAGCAGCGAGCGGCTTGGGGTCAACGATGCGGCACCGGAGCAGTTGCACGCGGTCAGCGGCGGCGTCAGCGAACTGCACAGTGACGGCGCGCTGGTGGTCGCCATCGAACTCGACGACCAGCACCCGTGGCCGCCGAAGCTGCCGGGCAACGTGCAGAACGCCGGCATCCTCGACAGCCGCGAATCACGCCACAAACTGCTGGAACAACTGACCCGCTTCCCGCCCGCGCGCCTGGCCATCGCCTGCGACCCGCGCCGCTCGCCCGACCGGGGCAGCCTGGCGCTGATCGCCGAACTGGCGCGCAGCGCCAGCGCCACCCGCGTGTGGCTGCTGCAAGCGCCACCCGGCCAGGCGCTGGACGCCGAGCGCCTGGGCGATTGGCACGCGGCGCTGCAACAACTGGAACTGCCCTTCGCCGATTGCGCGCCGTTGAACTGGCTGGAGAGCGGCCATGACTAAACCCCTGAAACTCGCCGTGGTCGGCCACACCAATGTCGGCAAGACCTCGCTGCTGCGCACCCTGACCCGCGATGTCGGTTTCGGCGAAGTCTCCCATCGCCCCAGCACCACGCGGCATGTCGAAGGCGCACGCTTGTCGGTCGAGGGCGAAGCTCTGCTGGAACTCTACGACACCCCCGGCCTGGAAGACGCCATCGCCCTGCTCGACTATCTGGAGCGCCTCGATCGCCCCGGCGAACGCCTCGACGGCCCGGCACGCCTGGCGCGGTTCCTGGAAGGCAGCGAAGCCCGCCAGCGTTTCGAACAGGAAGCCAAGGTGCTGCGCCAACTGCTGGCCTCCGACGCCGGCCTGTATGTGATCGACGCCCGCGAGCCGGTGCTGGCCAAATACCGCGACGAACTGCAAGTGCTGGCCAGTTGCGGCAAACCGTTATTGCCCGTGCTCAACTTCGTCAGCAGCAACGATCATCGCGAACCGGACTGGCGCGAAGCCCTGGCCCGCCTCGGCCTGCACGCACTGGTGCGGTTCGACAGCGTCGCGCCGCCGGAAGACGGCGAACGCCGCCTGTATGAAAGCCTCGCCCTGCTACTGGAAAACGCCCGGCCCCAACTGGAACGGCTGATCCTCGACCAGCACGCCCAACGCCAGGCCCGCCAGCAAAGTGCCGCGCGGCTGATCGCCGAACTGCTGATCGACTGCGCCGCGTGCCGGCGCAGCGTGGTCACTGAAGAGGAACCGCAAGCCATCGGCGATTTGCGCAAGGCCGTGCGCCAGCGCGAGCAGCGTTGCGTGGAAGCCTTGCTCAAGCTGTTCGGCTTCCGCCCGCAGGACGCCGCCGCCAGCGACTTGCCGCTGCTCGACGGGCGCTGGGGCGATGACCTGTTCAACCCGGAAACCCTCAAGCAACTCGGCGTGCGCGTCGGCGGCGGGATTGCCGCCGGCGCGGCCGCCGGTGCCGGGGTCGACCTGCTAGTGGGTGGGTTGACCCTTGGCGCCGCCGCGCTGGCGGGCGCCATTGCCGGTGGCGCGCTGCAAACCGCGCGCAGCTATGGCGGGCGCCTGCTGGGCAAGATCAAGGGCCAGCGCGAGCTGACCGTCGACGACAGCGTGCTGCGCCTGCTGGCCCTGCGCCAACGCCAATTGCTCAAGGCCCTGAACCTGCGCGGTCATGCGGCGATGCACAGCATCAAGGTCGACACGCCGCAGGACAAGACCTGGCGCGAAGGCAAGCTGCCCGACGCCCTGCACAAGGCCCGCGCCCACCCGCAGTGGTCGTCCCTCAACCCCCACGCCAAATTGAGCCAGGCCGAGCGCCAGGAGCAGGTCGAAGCCCTGGCCGCCCGGCTCGATGAAGCCTGACTCCGCTTATTGACGCGCGTACCACTCAAAGCCCAGAAAGGTCGTACACAACGTGCGGATCAGCTCTTTATCGGCCTTGTCCGCAATACCGTCGCGGTCGATGTCACTGTTGGTAAACGATTCCAGCACCCCGTCGCCATCGCCGTCATAGGCCGCCTTGTAGATCAGCGAGCCCTTGCACTGCGGCGCCGTGCGCTCTTGGAATTCCAGCTTGACCGCGTTGGGCGTGCCGGCCTTGGCGTAATGATCGACGTACAGCGTCAACGTGCGCTGCCAGTGGCTGCGCCGATTGAACCAGTTCAACTTCAAAAAGCAGTCGGCGAAGGTATCCACCCGCTGTTTTTCCAGCCGACAAGGGCGAGTGATCGGGTTCAGATCGTCCGCCCATTGCAGGTCGACCCGGCCGTCCGCGCTCATGTCCACGGCGAAGATCTCGTGGATCAGTTCATCGGGACAGCCAGCCTGCTGCTCATAGAAGTGCAGGATGACTGTGTCCGCCCGACCGTTGCCGCTCATGTCCTGGGCCGTCACTTTTAAGTAGCGCATCAGCGTTGCTCCTTGGATTGAAGAAGCAAGCCACCTTAGTGATCCGACCTCAGGGGCTCTAGGCGGCGCATCTGCGTTTGGCGTAAGGCCAATCTACGCAACCAGTAGCCGCGCGGCCTTGGCCTTGAGTACCTGCAGATCGAGCACCGGCACCTGCGCTTGCTTGGCCTGTTCGTCCCAGTGGCGCAGACGCAGGCTGATGGCGTAGAGCGGGTCTTGCTCGAACGCCCGCGCTTCGTCAGGCGTCATTGCCCCGCCTTGATACGCCAGCGTGCGGCGGCTGGCTTCGCTCAACCGGGCGTAGTAGTCCGGCTGGCTGAAGGTCAGGTAGCGCTTGGCCTCGACGTGATATTCCACCAGCCGCGCCAGGCGCTCGCTGAAACCGACGCGGCGCAGGTAATCGGCGCCCAGCCGCTCATGGCTGACCACGCCATAGCCGCCCATGTTCGCGCCGCCCTGGCCGCAGAGATGGCCGATATCGTGGAAAAACGCGGCCAGCACCACTTCATCGTCGAAGCCTTCGGCCATGGCCCACTGCGCGGCCTGGGACATGTGTTCGAGCTGCGACACCGCCTCGCCGATGTAATCCGCCGTGCCGTGTTGCTCGTACAGGCCGAAGACCTCGGCAATCACCTGCTGCGGATTCATCATGCCGCCCCCCACAGTGCGCTGATATTGCGCTCGCCCAGCGCCGGCCCCACGCTCATGCCCACGCCGGTATGCATCAACGCGGCGCTGACGCCGGGCGCCACGCGCAGGAACGAGAACGGCACCGACCCGCGTGCGCCGTAGACGCCCTGCCAACGCTCGACCACCTGGACCTTGCAACCCAGGGTCTGCTCGGCCAGTTCGAGCATCCAGTCATCGACCTGCTCGGCGTTGAAGGGCGATGCATCGCGGCCGTAGTCGTGGGAGTCGCCGATGATCAGTTCGCCATGGGGCGTCGGGCTGATCAGCAAGTGAATCCCGTGCTCATGCAGGTACGGTGCCTCGCGCAGGATCTGCGCCTGCACCGCCGCCGCTTCCGGCAGGTCGGCAAACGCGCCGTAATGCACGCAACTGAGGCCGGTGAGCAAGGCGTGTTGCAGGTTCAGGTTGACCGCCGGCCGCGCGCGCAGCATTTGCAGGCGGCAGATATGCGGGTCGAGTTCGGCAATCGCTTCGGCCAGCAGGGTTTGGTAGTCGTGGCCCGAGCAGACCACGATCTGCGCGCCACGAAAACTGCCCGCCGTGCTGTGCAACTGGCCGGGCTCGACGTCGCGCACCAGGGTCGAAAAGTGAAACTCCACCTGCAGTTCCTCGCGCAGGTAATCGATCAGCGCCGGGATCGCCTCGCGCGAATACAGCTGCTGATCGTCCTTGCCGTGCAACGCTGCGCGGTGATGACGGAATTGGCCGCCGTACAGATCTCGCAACGCTGCGCCCTGCAGCAGTTCGACGTTATAGCCATACGCCTGGGCGCGGCCGGCGCAGAAGGCTTCCAGCAGGTGTTCTTCGGCTTCGCTGCGGGCGAACAGATACGAGCCGTTGCGCTTGAGCTGCAAGCCGGCCAGCCGCGCCCATTCGCCCCAGATATCGCGGCTTTGCCGCGCCAGGTCGAGCATCGGGCCTGGCGGTTGGCCGGTGACCAGGGCCTGGCCGAAGTTGCGCACCGAGGCGCCCAACGGCGTGGCGCTGCGCTCGAACACCTTGACCTTGAGCCCGCGCTTGGCTGCCGCGTAGGCGTGGGACAGGCCGAGGATGCCGGCGCCGATGATCAGCAGGTCGCTGTGGTGTGTCATTTAGTGATGTCCTGTTTTCAAGACCGCTATCGGGGGCAAGCCCCCTCCCACACTTGACCGAGTTCCAACATGAGAATGCGGTCAACATGTGGGAGGGGGCTTGCCCCCGAAGAGGCCATCAGCCCAAACGGAGTATTTACTGACCCGCTACCTTCTCCGACTTACCGTCATAGCGCTTGCGCCATTCAGTCAGAATGCTGTCGCGGTTTTTCGAGGCCCAGGTGAAGTCGTTCTTGATCAGCCGCTGCTCGTAGTCCGCCGGCAATTCGGTCTGCGGCTTGGCGATGCCCGGCTGGGCGAGCACGGCGAAGTTGTCCTTGTACAGGTCCATCGCCGCGGTGCTGGCGGAGAAGTCGGCGAGTTTCTTCGCCGCGTCGGCGTGGGCGCTGCCTTTGATCACCGCCGTCGCTTCGATGTCCCAGCCCAGGCCTTCTTTTGGTAGGATGATGTCCAGCGGCGCGCCCTGGCGCTTCAGCTGCACGGCCGGGTATTCGAAGGAAATACCGATCGGGAATTCACCCGAAGCCGCCAGCTTGCACGGCTTGGAACCGGAGTGGACGTACTGGCCGATGTTCTGGTGCAGGTCGTCCATGTACTGCCAGCCCTGCTTCTCGCCGAAGGTCTGCAGCCAGGCGCTCACATCCAGGAAACCGGTGCCCGAGGACGCCGGGTTGGGCATCACGATCTTGCCCTTGTACTCAGGCTTGGTCAGGTCTTGCCAGCTCACCGGTTTGCTCAGGCCCTGCTTCTCGGCTTCGACGGTGTTGAAGCAGATCGTCGCGGCCCAGACGTCCATGCCGACCCACGCAGGCGGGTTGGCGGCGTCACGGTAGTGTTTGCCGATCTTGTCCAGGCCCTTGGGCGCGTAACTTTCGAGCATGCCTTGCTGGTCGAGGATCGCCAGGCTCGACGCGGCCAGGCCCCAGACCACATCGGCTTGCGGGCGGTCTTTTTCCGCGAGCAGCTTGGCGGTGATGATGCCGGTGGAGTCACGCACCCATTTGATTTCGATGTCGGGGTTGGCCTGCTCGAAGGCCTGTTTATAGGTCTTCAATTGCTCGGCTTCGAGGGCCGTGTACACGGTCAATTCAGTCTTGGCGAAGGCATTCAGGCTGAATGCAGTGAGTACGGCAGCGACCAACGCGAGGGGCTTGAACATGGCATACCTCCTTCAGGGTTATTGGCCCGGCGCGGTCTGGCGCCAGGCTTGGGAGCGGCGCAACGCGCCACGTGAGGCCCACGCCAGCAGCAGCGAGACGCCGGCCGAAGTGAACAGGATCAAAGTGGACATGGCCGCCGCGCCGCCCACATTGCCGGCGTCGTCCATGTTCAACACGGCGACGGCGGCGAGGATGGTGTCGGGGCTGTAGAGGAAGATCGCCGCCGAGACAGTGGTCATCGCCGACACAAACAGGTAGCGCACGATGTCCAGCAGCGCCGGCAGGCAGATCGGCACGGTGACGCGCAGGTAGTGGCGGTACAGCGGCGCCTTGAGCGACAACGCGGCGGCTTCGAACTCCGCGTCCAACTGGCGCAGCGCGGTGGTGGCGGTCATCTGCGCGGTGGTCAAATAATGAGCGATGGTACACACCACCAGCAGCGTCATGGTGCCGTAGAACACATGCAGCGGGTTGCCGCTGAGGTTGAAGAAGAAGACGTAGCCCAGGCCCAGCACCAGGCCCGGCACGGCCATCGGCACGAAGCTGAGCATGCGCAGCGCCAGGTTGAGGCCCTTCTGGCCCTGGGTCTTTTCCATCAGGTACGCGCCGGTGAAGATCAGCACGCTGCCGATCAACGCCGTACACAGCGCCAGGGTCAGGCTGTTGCGGTACGCCAGCCAGCCGCCGCCGGCTGTGTCTTCGAACTGGTAGTGGTTGAGCGACAGCGACAGGTTGTAGGGCCAGAACTTCACCAGCGACGAGTACACCGCCATGCCGAACACCAGCAGCAACACCGCGCAGATCAGCAGCACGATGGCCAGGTAACAGGCATCGCGCCGCCGCGACGGGGCCGGCTGGAACACTTGGGCACGGCCGCCCATGGCATCGCCCTGACGCCGACGCAGCCAGGTATCGACGCCAAAGCTGAACAGCGCCGGCAGCAGCAACACCATGCCGATCAACGCCCCGCGCCCGAACTGTTGCTGGCCGACCACGGCCTTGTAGGCTTCCAGCGCCAGCACCTGATAATCGCCGCCGACCACCACCGGTACGCCAAAGTCAGTGATGGTCAGGGTGAACACCAGGCAAAACGCGGCGAACACCGCCTGGCGCGTGGCCGGCCAAGTGATGCTGCGAAATGCCCGGGCCGGGCTGGCGCCCATGCTCGAGGCGGCATCGAACAAGCGCGCATCCGCCAGGGAAAGCGCCGACAACAGGATCATCAAGGCGTGTGGGAAGGTGTAGATCACCTCACCGAGGACAATGCCCCAGAAGCCGTAGATATTCTCCGACAACAAACCGCGCAGCAGGCCCTGGTTGCCGAACAGATAGACCAACGCGATCCCCGGCAGCATCGACGGCGCCATCAAGGGCAGCAGCGACAGCCCGCGCCAGAGCGCCTTGGCCGGGATCAGTGTGCGTTGCAGCGCGTAGGCAAACAGATACGCCAGCGGTACGACAATGACCGCCACGCTGAGGGAGACTTTCAGGCTATTCCCAAGCAGCCAGTGGAAGTTGGCGCTGCTGACCAGTTCCCGCGCCGCCACCAGCCCGCCGCCCTGCCCGGCTTCGCTGCTGAAGCCGCGCCAGAAGATCGCCAACAGTGGCAACAACACCGCGATGCCCAGCAGGCACAGCCATAGCCATTTGCCGCCCAGCACGAAAAGGCGGTCGCCCAACTCGGCACGAGACACCCGGCGTGCAATGGGCAGCGTCATCAGCGCACCCATGTCAGGCAAACACCTGCAGGCTGCGCGGCGGCAACGCGACCCAGATGTCCTGGGCCCCCAGGCGCGGCATGGCTTCCGGAGCCAGTTCGGCCAGCAGCGGATGACCGGGCAGTTGCGCCAGTTCAAAGCTCATGCGGCAACGGTTGCCGAGGAAGGTGATCTCGCGGACCTTGGCCGCAAACAGGTTCTCTTCATGCACCAGCGGGTTGACGCTGATCGCCTCCGGGCGGCAGAACAAGCGCCCGGAGGTGGCCGCGCCAGCATCATCGGCCAGGCGCATGTGCATCCCGCCGACCTGGGCGTGGCTCGCGCTGCTGCGGCTGAACGGCAGCCAATTGCCCTGGCCGACGAACTCCGCCACGAACGGTGTGGCCGGGCGGTCGTAGATCTCTTGGGGCGTGGCGTATTGCTCGACCTTACCGTTGTTCATCACGGCAATGCGGTCGGCCATCAACATGGCTTCGTCCTGATTGTGGGTGACCATCAGCGTGGTGACGCCCAGGCGCCGTTGCAGTAGGCGCAGTTCGGTACACAGGTGCTCACGGACGCGAGCGTCGAGGGCCGACATCGGTTCATCGAGCAGCAACAGCGAGGGTGCCGGCGCCAAGGCGCGGGCCAGGGCGACCCGTTGTTGCTGGCCGCCGGAGAGTTGGCCGGGGTATTTCTTTTCGCTGCCGAGCAGGCCGACCAGTTCGAGCATCTGACCGACACGCTTGCGCACTTCATCGCGACCGCTGCCGGTGAGGCCGTAGCCGATATTCGCTTCAACGCTGAGGTTGGGGAACAGCGCGTAGGACTGGAACAAAATGCCGTAGTCCCGCGCCTGCGGCGGCAGCAGGGAAACATCCCGCTCACCCAGATAAAGCTCCCCACTGTCCTGGCGCTCGAGGCCGGCGATGCAGCGCAGCAGCGTGGTCTTGCCGCAACCGGACGGGCCCAGCAGGCACACCAGCTCGCCGGCGGCGACGTCCAGGGACACGTTGTCCAGCGCGGTAAAGGCGCCGAAGCGTTTCTGGATACCGCGCACCTTCATTGGCGCGCCGGGTTGGGTCAGGGCTGTGTTCATGGAGGCACCTCATCAAACAGATGAGGGCCATGCTAGGCAGGCAATGCGTCCCTGATGTGGCAGAAAGGCAAAACGTGGCGATAGTGGTATTGGTGGATTTGGGTAGGGTTTATCCAGAAGGGGTGGCCTTGAGGGCGCTATCGGGGGCAAGCCCCCTCCCACATGTTGACCGCATTCTCATGTTGGAACTCGGTCAAGTGTGGGAGGGGGCTTGCCCCCGATAGCGCCCTCAAGACCACCACCACCTGTCAAAGCGGCGACATTTCCTGCGCCAACCCGAGAAAAGCAGCTGGCAGGCGAGCGCCTTTTCTTTCCTTGAGGCAGTAGAGGTACTCAGCGATCTGCGGCGCGTTCTCGATGGTCAGCACCCGCAACTGCGGGTCGTGGGGCACTTCCTGGCGGGCGATGATGCTGATGCCGATATTGCGCAGCACCGCTTCACGAATCGACTCGCGGCTGCCGATTTCCAGCAGCGGCCCGTAACTCACGCCGGCGCCCTGCAGCAGCTGTTCCGTCAGGCGTCGCGTGGTGGAGCCGGCTTCACGCATCAACAGCGTATGCCCGGCCAGCGCGCTCAACGGCACATGATCGAGCGTCGCCAACGGGTGGTTGCGATGCACCGCCAGCACCAGCGGATCGGTGCCCAGCACACGGCGAATCAGGCGCGGGTCTTCCAGCAGTTGCGAGGACGCGGCGACGTCGACGCGGTAATCATCCAGGGCTTCGAGCACCTGTTGGGAGTTGCCGATTTCCACCGACACTTCCACCTGGGGCAAACGCTCGCGGAAGGCTTTGACCAGGTCGAGGATGTAATACGGCGCCGTCGCGGCAATCCGCAATGCGCCCTGGACCTGGCCACTGTTACGCAGGAAAAACTCGATATCCGCTTCCTGTTGCAACAGCGTCTTGACCATCGGCAGCAGGCGCGCGCCTTCGTCGCTGACCGTCAGGCGGCGGCCCCCGCGATAGAACAGCTCGACGCCGTACTGGCTTTCCAGGTTGCGGATCTGCGTGGTGACGGTGGGCTGGCTCAGGCCGAGTTTTTTCGCCGCCTGGGTAATGCTGCCCAGGCGGGCGACCATAAAAAACGCCTTCAACTCGGCACTCAGCACACCACCCTCACATCATTTATTTGCGCAGCAGGCGCAGGCCATTGAACACCACCAGCAGGCTTACGCCCATGTCGGCGAACACCGCCATCCACATGGTGGCCATGCCCAGGAAGGTGACCGCAAGGAAGACCGCCTTGATCACCAGCGCCAGGGCGATGTTCTGCTTGAGGATACTCGAGGTTTGCCGCGACAACCGAATGAAAGCCGGAATCTTGCGCAAATCATCGTCCATCAAGGCCACGTCGGCAGTTTCGATGGCAGTGTCGGTGCCTGCCGCGGCCATGGCAAAACCGATCTCGGCGCGGGCCAACGCCGGGGCGTCGTTGATGCCGTCGCCGACCATGCCCACGCGCCGGCCTTGGCCGTAAAGGGCTTCGATGGCTAGCAGTTTGTCGGTGGGCAACAGGTCGCCCTGGGCCTGGTCGATGCCAACCTGGGCCGCAATCGCCTGGGCAGTGTGGGTGTTATCGCCGGTGAGCATCAGGGTTTTGATGCCCAGCTCGTGCAACTGCTGGATCGCTTCGCGGCTGCTGTCCTTGACCGTGTCGGCCACGGCGAACAGCGCCAGCGGGCCGGATTTGTCGAGCAGCAGCACCACGGATTTGCCTTGTTTCTCCAGGGCGAAGAGTTTGTCTTCCAGCGCGGGCGAGCACAGGCCGAGTTCTTCCACCAGGCGGTGGTTGCCCAGGTGGTAGGTTGCGCCGTTGATATCACCGCGCACACCGCGACCGGTCAGGGCAGTGAAGTTATCCACAGCATGGCGCGACAGGTTTTTATCCACAGCCGCGTTGGCGATGGCCAGCGATACCGGGTGGTCGGAACGCCCGGCGAGGGCGGCGGCCAACGCCGGCGCACTGTCTTCGACATTCGGGAACAGGGCCAGGTAGTCGGTTTGCACCGGTTTGCCGTGGGTGATGGTGCCGGTCTTGTCGAGGGCCAGGTAGTCGAGCTTGTAACCGCCCTCCAGGTACACGCCGCCCTTGATCAGGATGCCTTTGCGCGCCGCTGCGGCCAGGCCGCTGACGATGGTCACCGGGGTGGAGATCACCAAGGCGCACGGGCATGCGACCACCAACAGCACCAGGGCGCGGTAGATCCAGTCGAACCAGACGCCGGCCATGAACAGCGGCGGGATCAGCGCCACGCCCAGGGCAAACAGGAATACCGCCGGGGTGTAGATCTTCGCGAAACGGTCGACAAAACGCTGGGTCGGCGCGCGGGCGCCCTGAGCCTGTTCCACGGCGTGGATGAACCGCGCCAGGGTCGAGTTGCTGGCGGCCGCCGTGACTGCGTATTCCAGGGAACCGGCCTGGTTGATGGTGCCGGCGAAGACTTTATCGCCCACGGTTTTTTCAATCGGCAGGCTTTCGCCGGTGATCGGCGCCTGGTCGATGGTCGACTGGCCGGCGGTGACTTCGCCGTCCAGGCCGATGCGCTCGCCGGGGCGAACCCGCACGATGGCGCCCAATTCCACACTGTTCACTTCCCGTTCGGCCCAACTGCCGTCGGCCTGGCGCACTGTGGCCCGTTCCGGGGTCATCTGCATCAAGCCGCTGATGGCATTGCGCGCGCGGTCGAGGGACTTGGCTTCGATCAATTCGGCCACGGTGAACAGGAACATCACCATCGCCGCTTCCGGCCATTGCCCGATCAGGATCGCGCCGGTCACGGCGATGCTCATCAGCGCGTTGATGTTCAGGTTGAGGTTTTTCAGGGCGATCCAGCCCTTTTTATAGGTGGTCAGGCCGCCGCTGAGGATCGAGACCAGCGCCACCAGGGCGATCACCCAGGTCGGGGCCGCGTTGGTGAAGTGGATCACTTCGGCGGCCAGGGCGCCGACGCCGGACAACGCCAACGGCCACCAGTGTTTCTTCGCCAGCGGCGCGGCAGCCGGGGTGCCCTCTTCGATCGGATCGGCCTGCATGCCCAGGGACTTGATGGCGTCGATGATCGGCGCGGTGCTCGGCAGGTCATGGGTGACGCCGAGGATGCGGTTGATCAGGTTGAATTCCAGCTGCTGCACACCGGCAAGCTTGCCCAGTTTGTTCTGGATCAGGGTCTGCTCGGTGGGGCAGTCCATGGCTTCGATGCGGAAGGTGCTCAGGCGCGAATCGGCGCTGGGCGCGGCGCTCAGTTGCACCAACGCCGGGGCTGGCGTGCCGGAGCAGCAGGCACCGGCGTGGCCGTGGTCATGCACCGGTGTCAGTTTTTTCGGCGCATGAGCGTGGTCATGCGCGTGATCGTGCGTGTGCGGGGTGTGATGGGAGTCGCTCATCTGGTCGCGTCCGTAAGGTGCCTGTTGCCAAGTAAAGACCCTGTAGCCACTATAGGGTCAAGCACCCATTTGGAGATTGTTGCGATGAAGATCGGCGAATTGGCCAAGCTGACCGACTGCCCGGTGGAAACCATCCGTTATTACGAGAAGGAAGGCTTGCTGCCACCACCGGCACGCACCGAGGCCAACTACCGCGTGTACACCCAGGCGCACACCGAGCGGTTGGTGTTTATCCGCAACTGCCGCAGCCTGGACATGACCCTGGAAGAAATCCGCAGCCTGCTGGGCTTACGAGACAGCCCGCAGGACCAATGCGAAAACGTCAATGCGCTGATCGACGAGCATATCCACCATGTCAAAGCGCGGATCGACGGCCTGTTGGCATTGCAGGAACAGCTGATCGACCTGCGCCAGCGCTGTGGCAGCGGGCCGGAGCTGGATCAGTGCGGGATATTGCAGCGGCTGGAGGTCAGCGGCAGTGTCGCCGCCAGCGAGGCCGAGCCTTCGCATGTGGGCAGAAGCCATGGGCATTAATTCAGCCTGGTAACCGAATCAAAGTGTGGGAGGGGGCTTGCTCCCTCCCACACAAGCCCACACCTTTAGACTGAGGCAGCCTTTAGATGGCGACGTCGGCCTTGATGCTTGGGTCGGCGTCGTAACCGACGATTTCGAAGTCTTCGAACTTGTAGTCATAGATCGACGCAGGCTTACGCTTGATCACCAATTCCGGCAGCTTCTTCGGCGTGCGCGCCAGTTGGGTCTGGATCTGTTCCATGTGGTTGCTGTAGGCGTGGGTGTCGCCGGTGGTGACGATGATCTCGTGGGGGATCAGGTCGCACTGCTGGGCCAGCATGTGGGTCAGCAGCGCCAGCGCGGCGGTGTTGTACGGCAGGCCAAGGAATACGTCGGAGCTGCGGATATACAACTGCATCGACAGATGGCCGTCATGCACGAACGCCTGGTACAGCAGGTGGCACGGCGGCAGGGCCTGCTTGCCGTTGCGCGCATTTTCCTGGGGGCTCTTGGTCTCGTCCGGCAGGTACTCGACGTTCCAGCCGTGGAACAGGATGCGGCGGCTGTTGGGGTTGGTCTTCAGCGTCTCGACCATGTAGTCGATCTGATTGATCGTGCCGCCGTCCTTGGTCGGCCAGGCGGTCCACTGCTCGCCGTACACCGGGCCCAGATCACCGTCTTCGGTGGCCCACTCGTCCCAGATACGCACGCCGTTCTCGTTCAGCCACTTGATGTTGGTGTTGCCGCTCAACATCCAGATCAATTCGTTGGCGATGCTTTTGAAGTGAAGCTTCTTGGTGGTCAGCAGCGGGAAGCCGTCGGCCAAGTTATGCCGATACTGACGGGCAAACACAGCCTTGGTGCCGGTGCCGGTGCGGTCGCCCTTGGTCAGGCCATTGGTCACGACGTCGTTCAGTAGTTCGAGATATTGCTTCATGTCATTACCCGTATCGGTGCAGCCGAGACCTCGCAGGCCTCGGCATTCGAATTCAAAGCGCGGTGTTCTTCAACGGTTGCGGGCGGTTGTACGCCCACCACAGCAGGCCCAGGCCGACGATGATCATCGGCAGACTGAGGATCTGGCCCATGGTCACCCAACCGAACGCCAGGTAGCCCAGTTGCGCATCCGGGACGCGCACGAACTCGACGACAAAACGGAAGATGCCGTAGAACAACGCGAACATACCCGACACAGCCATGGTCGGCCGTGGCTTGCGCGAGAAAATGTACAGAATGAGGAACAGTGCCACACCTTCCAGGGCGAACTGGTACAGCTGCGACGGATGGCGCGGCAATTGCGCCGGGTCGCTGAACGGCGGGAACACCATGGCCCACGGCACGTCGGTCGGCTTGCCCCACAGTTCGGCATTGATAAAGTTACCGATACGCCCGGCGCCCAGGCCGATCGGCACGAACGGCGCAACGAAGTCCATCAGTTGGAAGAATGACTTGCCGTTGCGGCGGCCAAACCACCAGGCGGCGAGCATCACGCCGATAAACCCACCGTGGAAGGCCATGCCGCCCTTCCATACCTCGAAGATCAGCGTCGGGTTGGCGATGTAGGCGGGCAAGTCGTAAAACAGCACATACCCCAGGCGTCCGCCGACGATGACCCCCATCGACAACCAGAAAATCAGGTCAGAGAGTTTTTCCTTGGTCCACGTCGGGTCGAAACGGTTCAGACGCCGGGACGCCATAAACCAGGCGCCGCCGATGCCGATCAGGTACATCAACCCGTACCAATGGATTTTCAGCGGACCGATAGCCAGGGCCACCGGGTCGATCTGCGGGTAAGGCAGCATTGCGACTCCTCGTTAAATCATTCGTTATGGCGACCGGGACCATGCCCGGGCGCGATTAAGGCTGCGTTACAGCAAGAAATTCAAACCCACGCAAAACAGCAGCCCGGCAAACAGGCGTTTGAGCAAGCGCGGCGACAAACGGTGCGCCAGGCGCGCGCCGAAGCGGGCAAACACCATGCTGGTCAGGGCAATGCCCAGCAGCGCCGGCAAATACACGAACCCTAGACTATGAGCGGGCAGCAGCGGGTCATGCCAGCCCAGAATCATGAAACTTAATGCACTGGCCAGCGCAATCGGCAGCCCGCAGGCCGACGAAGTGGCCACCGCTTGCTGCATCGGCACGCTGCGCCAGGTCAAAAACGGCACGGTCAGCGAACCGCCGCCAATCCCGAAAATCGCCGAGGCCCAGCCGATCACCGTGCCCGCCAGGGTCAGACCGAGCTTGCCCGGCACCGTTCGACTGGCCTTGGGCTTGACCTCCAGGGCCAACTGCACGGCGATGATCAGCGCGAACACGCCGATGATCTTCTGCAAGTGGGGGCCGGAAATCGCCTCGGCGGTCAGCGCGCCAAAACCGGCGCCGATCAGGATGCCCACGGTCATCCACACAAAGATCGGCCAGCGCACTGCGCCCCGTCGATGGTGCTCACGCACGGCGTTGATCGAGGTGAAGATGATCGTCGCCAGGGACGTGCCCACGGCCAGGTGGGTCAGCACCTGCGGGTCGAAGCCCTGCAAGGTGAAGCTGAACACCAGCACCGGCACGATAATGATCCCGCCGCCCACGCCAAACAGCCCGGCGAGCACCCCGGCACAGGCGCCCAGCAGTAAATACAGCAGAAATTCCATGGGAGCCCCCAAACCAAGTCCGGCATGTTAACGGATGGAAGGCATGCGACCCAACTGGATACGATGGAACGCCCGCGCCAGTGTAGGTAGAGTGGCCAAACACACAAAGGGAGATCGCCTGATGTGCCTGATTGTTTTCGCCTGGCGGCCGGGCCATGCCCAACCGCTGATCGTCGCGGCCAACCGTGACGAGTTCTACGCCCGCCCCAGCCTGCCGCTGGCCCAGTGGCCGGATGCGCCTGCCGTCTATGCCGGCCGCGACCAGGAAGCGGGCGGCACCTGGCTGGGGGTGAACGCCGACGGACGGTTTGCCGCCCTGACCAATATCCGCGACCCGCATCAACCGCCAGCCCGCAAGTCGCGTGGGGAACTGGTGGCGCGGTTTCTCAGCGGTTCGCTACCGCTTGAGCAGTATTTGGCGGAGATCAACGGCCGTTCGATTGAATATGCCGGGTTCAACCTGCTGGCGGGCACGCGGGAGGAGCTGTGGCATTACAACGCCCGCGACAGCGTGCCTACGCAACTGCCCGCCGGGGTGTACGGCCTTTCCAATGCAGGGCTCGACACGCCATGGCCGAAATTGCTCAAGGCCAAGGCGGCGCTGGGCGAGGTACTGGAGAACCCGCAGCCGGAAACCTTGCTGGATATCTTGAGCGACCCGCAGACCGCGCCGTTTGCCGACTTGCCGGACACCGGCGTGGGCTTGGCGACCGAGAGTTTGCTATCAAGCGTATTTATCGCCAGCCCCAGTTATGGGACACGGGCGAGTACAGCGCTGATTGTGAATGCGGACGGCACGCGGCAGATGGTGGAGCGCAGTTTTGGGCCGCACGGTGGGCGGCTCGGCGAAGTCGAACTCAACCTGTAGGAGCGAGCTTGCTCGCGAAAAACGCCAACGATGACGCGCGCCCCCCTGAATGCACGCGGTACCCTCAGGTTTTTCGCGAGCAAGCTCGTGTGCTGACTGACACTCCGTAATCGGGGGCAAGTCGAATCGTCGCTCCGCCCCTCCCACATTTTTGATCGGCGCCAGGTTCTAGAGGGTTTTGGCTGAGGCCGGGTTGATCATCCGCGTCAACCCCAGGTTCTTCAGCGCCAGTTGCAGCGAGCTGTGGATAACTTGCGGGTTGTCGATGGTCATCAACTCGGCCAGCAGTTCCTTGGCCATGCTCAGGTTGACCTGGCGCAGCAGCCACTTCACCTTCGGCAAGTTGGTGGCGTTCATCGACAGGCTGTCAAAGCCCATCGCCATCAACAGCACCGCTGCCGCCGGATCGCCGGCCATTTCCCCGCAGATGCTCACCGGCTTGCCTTCGGCATGGGCGTCGCGCACCACATGTTGCAGCGCTTGCAGCACCGCCGGGTGCAGGTAGTCGTAGAGGTCGGCCACCCGTGGGTTGTTGCGGTCCACGGCCAGCAGGTATTGGGTCAGGTCGTTGGAGCCCACCGACAGGAAGTCCACCTGCCGCGCCAGTTCCTTGGCCTGGTACACCGCCGCCGGAATTTCGATCATCACGCCGATCGGCGGCATCGGTACGTCGGCGCCTTCGTCGCGCACCTCGCCCCAGGCGCGGTGGATCAGGTGCAGGGCTTCTTCCAGCTCATGGGTGCCGGAGATCATCGGCAGCAGGATGCGCAGGTTGTTCAGGCCCTCGCTGGCCTTGAGCATGGCGCGGGTTTGTACGAGGAAAATTTCCGGGTGGTCGAGGGTGACGCGAA
This sequence comes from Pseudomonas sp. K8, assembly GCF_014889455.1. NCBI lineage: Bacteria > Pseudomonadati > Pseudomonadota > Gammaproteobacteria > Pseudomonadales > Pseudomonadaceae > Pseudomonas > Pseudomonas sp. K8. Next base: position 11,797 of record NZ_VJWO01000009.1, on the reverse strand, counting down.
TCCCGCGCCAGCCGAGGAAGGGGTTGTCTTCCTTGATCGGGAAATACGACAGTGACTTATCGCCGCCAATGTCCAGGCTGCGCATCGTCACCGGCAACGGATGGAAGGCGGACAGTTGCTCGCGATAAATCGCCAGCTGCTCCTTCTCGCTCGGAAAGCGCTGGTTGATCATGAACGGCACTTCGGTGCGGTACAGCCCAACCCCTTCGGCGCCGCGTTGTTGCGCGCGAGCCACATCGGCGAGCAGGCCGGTGTTGACCAGCAGCGGCACGCGATGCCCGTCTAGGGTCACGCAGGGCAGTTCGCGCAAGGCGTCGAGGCCCTGGGACAGCTGGCGTTCCTCTTCCACCACCTCGGCGTACTGCTTGCGCATCACTTCGCTGGGGTTGGTGAACACCTCGCCACGGTTGCCGTCGACGATCATTTCGATGCCGTCGACCTTGGAGTACGGCAGGTCCACCAGGCCCATCACCGTCGGAATGCCCATGGCCCGGGCCAGGATCGCGACGTGGGAGTTGCCCGAACCGAGCACCGAGATCAGGCCCACCAGTTTGCCTTCCGGCACTTCGCCGAGCATGGTGGCGGTCAGTTCTTCACTGATCAGGATGGTGTTGTCGGGGTAGACCAGGTTGGTGGAACGGTCTTCCTGCAAGTAAGCGAGCAGACGGCGACCGAGGTCGCGCACATCCGAGGCGCGCTCGCGCAGGTAGGCGTCGTCCATCAATTCGAAACGGTTGACGTGATCGGAGACCACCTGGCGCAGCGCGCCCTGGGCCCACTGGCCGGTCTTGATCACGTTTTTGACTTCGCTGCCCAGCGACGCGTCATCCAGCATCATCTGGTACACCTCGAACAGCGCTCGCTCTTCGGGGCGCAGTTGGGTGGCGAGCTTGTTCGACAGGTTGCGCATGTCGGCGCGCACGCCTTCCAGGGCGGTCTTGAACAGTTTGATTTCGGCGTCGATGTCGCTGACGGTCTTGTCCGGCACCACATCGAGGTCGGCCGGCGGCAACATGACCACGGCCGTACCGACGGCCGCACCTGGCGAGCCCGGTACGCCGACGAATTTGGCTTCCTGGATGCCCTTGCCCTGGCGCCCCAGGCCGCGAATCGAGCCGGTGGCTTCGGCATGGGCGATCACCCCGGCCAATTGCGCGCTCATGGTCACGAGGAAGGCTTCTTCGCCTTCGTCGAACTGGCGGCGTTCTTTCTGCTGGATGACCAACACGCCGACAACGCGGCGGTGGTGAATGATCGGCGCGCCGAGGAACGAGGCGTAGCGCTCTTCGCCGGTTTCGGCAAAGTAGCGATAACGCGGGTGATCAGCCGCGTTTTCAAGGTTCAGGGGTTCTTCACGCGTCCCTACCAAGCCCACCAGACCTTCATTGGGCGCCATGCTGACCTTGCCGATGGAGCGCTTGTTCAAGCCCTCGGTCGCCATCAGCACAAAACGGTTGGTCTCGGGGTCCAGCAGGTAAACCGAGCAGACCTGGCTGCCCATGGCTTCCTTGACGCGCAACACAATAATCCCCAACGCCGCCTTGAGATCCTTGGCGGAGTTAACTTCCTGGACGATCTTGCGCAGCGTATTGAGCATGGCTCGGGGTCGAACTCCGTCGTCAGTCGCGCGTTAAAAGGCGCGGGGCAAGCTCTTTGAGAGCGCGACGATAAACCTCGCGCTTGAATGTCACCACCTGGCCCAACGGATACCAATAACTGACCCAACGCCAGCCATCGAACTCCGGTTTACCGGTCAAATCCATCCGCACCCGCTGCTCGTTGGAGATCAGGCGCAGGAGAAACCATTTCTGCTTCTGGCCGATACACAGCGGTTGGCTGTGGGTACGCACCAGGCGTTGCGGCAAACGATAACGCAACCAGCCACGGGTACAGGCCAAAATTTGCACATCTTCGCGCTCAAGGCCGACTTCTTCGTTCAACTCGCGGTACAAGGCGTCTTCAGGGGTTTCGTCAGGGTTGATCCCACCTTGAGGAAACTGCCAGGCATCTTGGTTGATTCGGCGAGCCCATAGGACCTGTCCGGAATCATTCGTAAGAATAATCCCGACATTAGGACGGAAACCATCGGGGTCGATCACGGCAACAACCTCGCAAACGCATGTCGTCGCATTGTTCCACAAAGGTTGTTCCAGCGGCAACGAGGCTTCTTAGCTTATGTGCAGTCTTGTGAAAAGACCGTATTCTGGACGCCTTTTTACAGACTTTTCAGCGGGTAACTGTAATGCGCCTGGCTTTATTCGACTTGGACAACACGCTTCTGGGGGGTGACAGCGATCACGCCTGGGGCGATTACCTCTGTGAACGCGGATTTCTCGACCCGGTGACCTACAAGGCACGCAACGACGAATTCTATCAGGACTACCTGGCCGGCCAGCTGGATAACGCGGCCTACCTGAATTTTTGCCTGGAAATCCTCGGCCGCACCGAAATGGCCCAACTGGAGGCATGGCACAACGACTACATGCGCGACTGCATCGAGCCGATCATGCTGCCGCAGGCATTTGAACTGCTGGCCAAGCACCGCGCCGCTGGCGACAAGCTGGTGATCATCACCGCGACCAACCGCTTCGTCACCGCGCCAATTGCCGCACGCCTGGGCGTGGACGCCCTGATCGCCACCGAATGCGAGATGGAAGACGGCCGCTACACCGGGCGCAGTACGGATGTACCGTGCTTTCGCGAGGGCAAGGTGACGCGCCTGAACCGCTGGCTGGAAGAAACCGGGCACAGCCTGGAAGGCAGCTACTTCTACAGCGATTCGATGAATGACTTGTCGCTGTTGGAGCAGGTGACGTATCCGATCGCGGTAGACCCGGACCCGAATCTGCGGGCTGAGGCTGAAAAACGCGGCTGGCCGGTGATTACGCTGCGTAGCTGATGGCCCTATCGGGGGCAAGCCCCCTCCCACATTTAACTGCATTTCAACGGATGTACGCGGTTAAATGTGGGAGGGAGCTTGCTCCCGATGCAGGCAACTCGGTCCCAAGCCTTAAACCGGCTTGGCGCCCATCAACCCCGCAATCGCCACAAACCCCACCAGGCTGACCACCGCCAATGCCAAGGTGAAATTCAGGCTACCGCCCTCGCCCTTGCGCAAGCGATTGAGCCGCGCCACCAGCCAGAACCAGCACAGCGCCGCGACGGTGTAGAGCAGGCTGGAACCCAGAATCCAGGTCTGCCCCAGCGGCCAGCCGACCAGATGCACCAGCCACCAGCCGGTAAACGGCATGCTGATCAGGCAGATCCCCATCAACAACCATACGAACGCCCACGGGCGCTGCACGGTGATCGCCGGGCCGGCGCTGCGTTTGCGCCAGGCCAGCAGCGCCAGGCCGAGGCCGCTGAGCAGCAGCAACACGGTCGCCGCCATGTGGATAACTTTGAGGGTGGTCAGGGTTTCCATGTGTCGTCTTCCTTAAAGGCCGCCCCAATCAGCGTAGTCGCTCAACCGAGGAACAGTTTGTAAGCCGGGTTATCGCTTTCATCCCAGTACGGGTAGCCGATGGCTTCAAGGGCTGCCGATACCAGATGGCGCTCGTCCGCCGGGACTTGCAGGCCGGCGACCACGCGGCCGTCGGCTGCGCCGTGGTTGCGATAGTGGAACATCGAGATGTTCCAGCGCCCGCCTAATTTGTTAAGAAAGTTGAACAAGGCGCCCGGCCGCTCCGGGAATTCGAAGCGAAACACCACTTCATCGCTGACCTTCGCCGCGTGCCCGCCGACCATATGGCGGATGTGCAACTTGGCCAGTTCGTTCTCGGTCAGATCGAGCACCGGGAAACCCTGGCTGGTCAGGCTGGCGATCAATGCGCTGCGCGGATCGTTTTCCGGGTGGGTCTGCACGCCGACGAAAATGTGCGCCTCGCGGCCGGAGTGGTAGCGATAGTTGAATTCGGTGATCTGGCGCTTGCCCACGGCCTCGCAAAACGCCTTGAAGCTGCCCGGTTTCTCGGGGATGGTCACGGCGATGATGGCTTCGCGGCCTTCACCCAGCTCGGCGCGCTCGGCCACATGCCGCAGGCGGTCGAAGTTGACGTTGGCGCCGGAGTCGATGGCCACCAGGGTTTGCCCGGTGACGCCACGGCTCTCGACATATTTCTTGATGCCCGCCACACCCAGGGCGCCCGCTGGCTCGGTGATGGAGCGGGTGTCGTCATAGATGTCCTTGATCGCCGCACAGATTTCATCGGTGCTGACGGTGATCACTTCGTCCACATAGTCTTTGCAGATGTCGAAGGTGTACTGGCCGATCTGCGCCACCGCCACGCCATCGGCAAAAATCCCCACGGTCGGCAGCACCACGCGCTCGCCGGCGGCCATGGCGGCCTGCAGGCAGTTGGAGTCGTCCGGCTCGACGCCGATGATCTTGATCTCCGGACGCAGGTATTTCACATACGCTGCGATACCGGCGATCAGCCCGCCGCCGCCGACCGGCACGAAGATCGCGTCCAGCGGCCCAGGGTGCTGGCGCAGGATCTCCATCGCCACGGTCCCCTGCCCGGCAATGGTGTGCGGGTCGTCGTAGGGGTGAATGTAGACGTAGCCTTTTTCGTCGACCAGTTTCAGCGAGTAGGCCAGGGCTTCCGGGAACGAATCACCGTGCAGCACCACTTTGCCACCACGGGAACGCACGCCTTCGACCTTGATTTCCGGGGTGGTCTTGGGCATCACGATAGTGGCCTTGACCCCCAGCACCTTGGCCGCCAGGGCCAGGCCCTGGGCATGGTTGCCCGCCGAAGCGGTGACCACGCCGCGCGCGCGCTCATCGGCCGTCAACTGGGTCAGCTTGTTGTACGCGCCGCGAATCTTGAACGAGAACACCGGCTGCAGGTCTTCCCGCTTGAGCAAGACCTTGTTGCCCAGCCGCTCGGAGAGCTGGCGGGCGGCCTGCAATGGGGTTTCTATGGCAACGTCGTAAACGCGCGAGGTGAGGATCTTTTTGACGTACTGTTCAAGCATCGGCAGGCATCACTGGGCGGAGTGGGCAGGGTCGACGAGTCTAACTCAGCGTTTGGCCGGGCGACCACACGAATCCAAAGGTTTTGATGGGTTATACTCGCGCCCTCTCTACTCCCCGCCCGTTCCGGAGCCCGCATGACCCAGGATCAACTCAAACAGGCAGTGGCCCAGGCCGCCGTCGATTTAATCCTTCCTAAACTCGATGACAAGAGCATCGTCGGCGTCGGCACCGGCTCCACCGCCAACTGCTTCATCGATGCGCTGGCCAAGCACAAGGGCGCGTTCGATGGCGCCGTGGCCAGCTCCGAAGCCACCGCCGCGCGCCTCAAGGGCCATGGCATTCCGGTGTACGAGCTCAATACCGTCAGCGACCTGGAGTTCTACGTCGACGGCGCCGATGAAAGCGACGCGCACCTGAACCTGATCAAGGGCGGTGGCGCGGCCCTGACCCGCGAGAAGATCGTCGCGGCCGTGGCCAAGACCTTTATCTGCATCGCCGACGCCAGCAAACTGGTGCCGGTACTCGGCGCCTTCCCGCTGCCGGTGGAAGTGATCCCGATGGCCCGCAGCCACGTGGCCCGCGAGCTGGTGAAGCTGGGCGGCGACCCGGTGTACCGCGAAGGCGTGTTGACCGACAACGGCAACATCATCCTCGACGTGTACAACATGCAGATCACCAACCCGGTGGAGCTTGAGACGCAGATCAACGCCATCGTCGGCGTAGTCACCAACGGCCTGTTCGCCGCACGCCCGGCTGACGTGCTGCTGCTGGGCACCCCGGAAGGCGTGAAAACCCTCAAGGCCTGACGCACAACCGAATGTGGGGCCGGCGGTGTGTTCAGGCTTCTGGTTTCTTGAACACGTAGAACAGGTTCGGCTCGCTGACCAGGTACAACGTACCCGCGTCATCCATGGCGATCCCTTCGGCCTGCGGCACCCGCGCATTCAGGCCATGGCGCCCGTTAAGCAGCGACAAACTGCTTAACGGGCGACCGTCGATATCCAGCTCCAACACCAAGAACGACTCATCCGACAGCGCCAGTAAATGGCCGCTGCGTTCGTCGTATTGCAGGCTCGACAGGTCGCGCACGAACAGCCCGGCATCGCGTTTGGGGTTGTTGATGACGTGGACCGAGTAGGTTTTTTCCGGTTTGAAATGGGGAAACCCGTGAACCTCATAGATCACCATCGGGTCGCGTTCCTTCGCCACGAACAGGCGCTTGCCCACCGAGTCGTAGGCAAGCCCTTCAAACCCCTTGTTGCCCCCCACATGCACACCCAGGGTCATCTGCTCCGCGTCGGCGGCGTCGAGGAACTGCGTATCGTCGTCCACATGCACCTTGATCAGGCGCTGTTGGCGCTCATCGCTGATGACATAGATGTTGTCGCTGATAAATTCCACGGCCTCGGCATCTCCGAAGCCGACCAGGGAAATCCGTCGCAGGATCTTGCCAGCGAGGGACAGTTCGACCAGCTCGGCGTTTTTATTGGTGACGGTAAACAGGCTTTTACGCACCGGGTCGTAGGTCAGCGCGGAGACGTCGTCATCCAGGCCTTCGATCACCTGGCCCTCGACGCTGACCCGGTAATCCGCCAGGCCAATGGCGCGTTCGCCAACAGGCTGGCCCCACACCTGCCAATTGAACCAGGCCCGTTCGAACAGACGAAACTGTTGTGCGACAACGCCCGCGCCCATCAAGGCGATCAGCACCAGTATGAAAAAAGCCGGTTTGGGGCGGGCAAGTCGACGCATCGGGCGGGCTCAAAGTCAAAAATGGCGAATGAATATCACGCCCGCCTGAATTTAAACTTAAACGCGCCCGGTGTGTGGCGTATGCCGCGGATAGAGAAATATCCGACGTAATCGGTTGTTATTTCTGTTTTTCGAAACGATAGAACAGGTTCGGCTCACTGACCATGTAGAGGTTGCCGTTCTCGTCCAGGGTCACGCCTTCGGCACGCGAGATCGTGTTCTTGAGGCCGTTGAAGCCGCCGAGCAAGGTCATGAAGCTGACAGGCTCGCCCTTTTCATCCAGTTCCAGCAGCAGGTGGGACTCGGCCGACAGCGCCAGCAGGTGCCCGGTGCGCGGATCGATGGTTAGCGCCGAGAGGTTGCGCATGTCGAGCTTTGTATTGGCGAGCTTTTGCTTGTCACCGACCAGGGTCTGGCTGCCGTCGCTTTTCCAGGTGAACAGCGCCGGCGGGCGTTCTTCGCCGAGCACGAACTGCTGGTTGCGCTTGTCCCAGGTGACGCCTTCAAAAGCTTTGTTCTGGTCTTTGGACGGGCCCAGGTCGTAACTCGGGAAGTCGGCCTTGTTCAACGCCGTGGTGCTGGCGTCGACCTTGACGATGGTCAGGCTGTGCTGGCGTTCATCGACCACGGCCATCAGGCCGTTTTCCATCACCGTCACACCTTCCGGGTTGTTCCAACCGTTAAGGGGCATCTTGCGCAGCACATCGCCTTGCAGAGTCAACTCGACGAGGAATGGATTTTTGCCCATGACGGAAAACAGGGTTTTCGTCTGCGGATTGTAGGACAGGTCCGAGGCCTCGTCCTTCTCCATACCGGGCAGCCGCTTGGCGTCGATGACGGCGCGGTAATCCGGGAGCCACACGCTCGCTTGGCGTTTGGCCGGGCTTTCAAAACGTTCCACGACCCACAACACACCGCGGTCGTCCCAATGCATGACCCAGGCAACGCCATACACGATCGCCCCGACCAGAAGCAGCCAGGAATACCAGCGCAGAGCAAAACGAGAGCGTGGCTTGGAGGTGACGGTAGGCAGGGACACGGCCATTGAGCGCTTTTTCCGGAAAGTCAGCGTTAGGTGAAAGCACAGGAATAACCGGCCCGCGCGCTAGAGGCTGAAGATTATCCGGATGGGGTGTGAAAAAAATGCAAACAACCGAAACGGGTGCGGGACCTGTGGCGAGCGAGCTTGTTCGCTCGCCACAGGGTTGTGCCGAAGTTAGCGAACGCTGCTTTCGAAGCGGGTCACACCGGACAGTTCCAGCACCAGCTTGTCACCGACATTCAACGGCCCAACGCCAGCGGGGGTGCCGGTGAGGATCACGTCGCCGGCCTGCAGCGAGAAGCAGCCGGCCATGTACTGGATCATCGGGATGATCGGGTTGAGCATGGCCGCGCTGTTGCCATTCTGGCGCACTTCGCCATTGATGCTCAGGCGAATGCCGATATCGGTCAGGTCCGGGAAGGTGCTGCCGACCACGAACGGCGCGATCACCGCCGCGCCGTCGAAAGACTTGGCGATTTCCCACGGCAAGCCCTTGGCTTTCAACTCGGCCTGCTTGTCGCGCAGGGTCAGGTCCAGGGCCGGGGCGAAGCCGGAGATGGCATCGAGCACTTCTTCGCGGCTGGGCTTGGTCGACAGGGGTTTGCCGATCAGCACCGCGATTTCCGCTTCGTAATGCACCGAACCGCGTTCGGTCGGGATGCTGAAACCGCCTTCCAGCGCCACAACGCAGCTGCCCGGCTTGATGAACAGCAACGGTTCGGTCGGTACCGGGTTATCCAGTTCCTTGGCATGTTCGGCGTAGTTGCGCCCAATACACACCACTTTACCCACCGGGAAGTGGATGTTGGTGCCGTCGACATACTTGTGCTGGTAGCTCATGGAACGACTCCTTCAGGGGCGGTTAAACAGCGAAGATCTTGCCGGGGTTCATGATCCCGTTCGGGTCAAACACCGCTTTCACGGCCTTCATGTATTCGATTTCAACCGGCGAGCGGCTGTAGGTCAGGTAGTCGCGCTTGGTCATGCCCACGCCGTGTTCGGCGGAGATCGAGCCGTTGTACTTCGCCACGGTTTCGAACACCCACTTGTTCACGGTGGCGCACTTGGCGAAGAACTCATCCTTGCTCAGGTTTTCCGGCTTGAGGATGTTCAGGTGCAGGTTGCCGTCGCCGATATGGCCGAACCAGACGATTTCGAAGTCGGGGTAGTGTTCGCCGACGATCGCGTCAATTTCCTTCAAGAATGCCGGCACTTTCGACACCGTGACCGAAATGTCGTTCTTGTACGGCGTCCAGTGGGAAATGGTCTCGGAGATGTACTCGCGCAGTTTCCACAGGTTGTGCAGCTGGGTTTCGCTCTGGCTCATCACGCCGTCCAGCACCCAGCCCTGCTCGACGCAGTGCTCGAAGGTTTCCAGGGCGTGGTTGGCGACTTCTTCGGTGGTGGCTTCGAATTCCAGCAGTGCGTAGAACGGGCACTCGGTCTCGAACGGCGCCGGCACGTCACCACGGCCGAGGACTTTGGCCAGGGCCTTGTCGGAGAAAAACTCGAAAGCGGTCAGGTCCAGCTTGCTTTGGAATGCGTGCAACACCGGCATGATCGCGTCGAAGTCGGTGGTGCCGAGCACCATCGCGGTGAGGTTTTTCGGCGCACGGTCCAGGCGCATGGTGGCTTCCACGACAAAACCCAGGGTGCCTTCGGCGCCGATGAACAGCTGGCGCATGTCGTAGCCGGTGGCGTTCTTGATCAGATCGCGGTTCAGTTCCAGCACATCGCCTTTGCCGGTGACGACCTTCATGCCGGCGACCCAGTTACGGGTCATGCCGTAGCGAATGACCTTGATCCCGCCGGCATTGGTGCCGATATTGCCGCCAATCTGGCTCGAACCGGACGAAGCGAAGTCCACCGGGTAGTACAGGCCGTGCTCTTCGGCGACGTTCTGCAATTGCTTGGTGACCACGCCCGGCTGGCACTTGGCGGTGCGGTCGGTGAGGTTCACCTCGAGGATCTGGTTCATATAGTCGAACGAGACGACCACTTCACCATTGGCCGCAACGGCGGCAGCCGACAGGCCGGTACGCCCACCGGACGGCACCAGCGCGACCTTGTGCTCATTGGCCCAGCGCACGATGGCCTGCACCTGTTCAATCGTCTTGGGGAATACGATGGCAGTCGGGGCCGGGGCGAAGTGCTTGGTCCAATCCTTGCCGTAAGCCTCCAGGGAGTCGGCGTCGGTCAGCACTTTGCCGGGCTCAACCAGGGTCTTTAGCTCATCAATCAGGGCAGGATGGGTCATCGACAGAACTCTCGAACAATTCATGGTCATCCTGAGAACGCTTCACGTCGCAGGAATAGGTGTTTAGCGGGGCGCGTATGCTAGCATACCGCCCCCGTAGGACAGAGCCCAAGGGCGTTCTGCGGTGACGGCTTTCCTGCCGTCCGGGTCAGCTCTGTGCCCTGATTTACCAATACGTTTCTGTTTGACGAGTGGCTGTTGTCGTCAGGCAAGGCGCCGCGACGACTCATAGCTCTGGCTATGGGGAGGAGCGGCAACGCAGCATGACGGCAACAGACGCCGTCAAACGGGAACAGTATTGGTGAATCAGGACACATCCGGCGATCCGATTCCCTGCCATTTTTCTCCGGGATACAGGTTTACGCAGATGAGCAAGACTTCTCTCGATAAGAGCAAGATCAAGTTCCTTCTTCTGGAAGGCGTCCACCCATCGGCTGTCGAAGTTCTGAAAGCCGCCGGGTATACCAGCATTGAGTACATCACCAGTTCTCTGCCGGAAGCCCAGCTCAAGGAAAAGATCGCCGACGCGCACTTCATCGGCATTCGCTCCCGCACTCAACTGACCGAAGAGGTCTTCGATCACGCCAAGAAACTCGTGGCGGTCGGCTGTTTCTGCATCGGCACCAACCAGGTCGACCTTAACGCAGCGCGCGAGCGCGGCATCGCGGTGTTCAACGCACCGTACTCCAACACCCGTTCCGTCGCGGAGCTGGTGCTGGCCGAGGCCATCCTGCTGCTGCGCGGCATTCCGGAGAAGAATGCCTCCTGCCACCGTGGCGGCTGGATCAAGAGCGCAGCCAACTCCTTCGAAATCCGCGGCAAGAAGCTGGGGATCATCGGTTACGGTTCGATCGGCACTCAACTGTCGGTCCTGGCCGAAAGCCTGGGCATGCAGGTGTTCTTCTATGACACCCTGACCAAGCTGCCACTGGGTAACGCCACGCAAGTGTCGAGCCTGACCGAGCTGCTGGGCATGTCCGACATCGTCACCCTGCACGTGCCGGAAACCGCTGAGACCCAGTGGATGATCGGCGAGAAGGAAATCCGCGCGATCAAGAAAGGCGGCATCCTGATCAACGCCGCCCGCGGCACCGTGGTCGAGTTGGACGCCCTGGCCGACGCGATCAAGGACAAGCACCTGATCGGCGCCGCCATCGACGTGTTCCCGGTGGAGCCGCGCTCCAACGACGACATCTTCGAAAGCCCGCTGCGTGGCCTGGACAACGTGATCCTGACCCCGCACATCGGCGGCTCCACCGCTGAAGCCCAGGCCAACATTGGCCTGGAAGTCTCGGAAAAGCTGGTCAAGTACAGCGACAATGGTACGTCGGTGTCCTCGGTCAACTTCCCGGAAGTGGCCCTGCCGGCTCACCCTGGCAAGCACCGTCTGCTGCACATCCACCAGAACATCCCGGGTGTGATGATGGAGATCAACAAGGTCTTCGCGGAAAACGGCATCAACATTTCCGGTCAGTTCCTGCAGACCAACGAGAAGGTCGGCTATGTGGTGATCGACGTCGACGCCGAGTACTCGGACCTGGCGCAACAGAAGCTGCAACACATCAGCGGCACGATTCGTTGCCGCGTGTTGTTCTAACGCTTCAAACGCCCTACGAAAAATGGGAGGCCCGCAAGGGTTAATGCCGATCAGTTAAGCCTTCTCGCTTGACCTTTGGCCGCAAAAAATCAAAATCCGATGCCTACACTGGCATCGGATTTTTTTATGCGTCTCGCTCGGGCACTGGAACTGACCCACAACATCGCC
>NZ_VJWO01000099.1:0-5318 GCF_014889455.1 Pseudomonas sp. K8 | reverse complement strand
GAAATGCTTGCCAAGACACTGTCAGCGTTCGTGTTACAGCTGCTGCAGATTATCGCCCCGTCGTCCAGTGGCAGGCCGCGCTCGTAACCCCACCCACGATCCCGAGGCATCATGCCGTCAGGCAGTGACCGCCGAAGTGTGGCGCGAAGCACTGAGAAAGCGCAGCAGCGCCACCAGCGGGAACGCACTGCCCACCAGCATCACGCCCAGCCAGCCGCCGTGTTCGTACACGCTGCTGGCAATCGCCGAGCCGAAGGCACCACCGATGAAGATGCTGGTCATGTACAGCGCGTTCAGGCGGCTGCGGCTGTTGGCGTCGAGGGCGTAGATGGCGCGTTGGCCGAGGACCATGTTCATCTGCACGCAGAAGTCGAGGACCACGCCGGTCACCGCCAGGCCGATCACGCTGTACAGCGGGTGTACGAAGGCCGGCAGGAAGCTCAACACCGCAAACACCATGGCCAGCAGTGACGCGCGGTGGGTGTGGCCGGCATCGGCCAGGCGCCCGGCGATGGGCGCGGCGATGGCACCGATGGCACCGACCAGGGCGAAGATCGCGATCTGGGTCTGGCTCAGGCCATGATTGCGCACCAACTCCAGCGGCGCAGCGGTCCAGAACAGGCTGAAGGTGGCAAACATGCAACCTTGATAAAAGGCGCGCTGGCGCAACAGCGGTTGTTCACGCAGCAGGGTGCCGAGGGAACGCAGCAATTGGCCATAGCTGGCGCTGTGGTCGGGCTGGCGCTTGGGGATGGTCATCAGCAAGACCACGCTGATAACGGCCATCAACGCGGCCGCGGCCATGAACATCGCGCGCCAGCCGAAATGGTCGGCGACCACACTGGACACCGGCCGCGCCAGCAGGATGCCCAGCAACAGGCCGCCCATGATGCTGCCGACCACGCGGCCACGGGACTCGGCAGGTGCCAGGTGCGCCGCCAGTGGGATCAGGATCTGCACCGACACCGAACTGAAACCGATCAACAACGACACCAGCAGGAACAGGTTCAGTTGCTCGGTAAACGCCGCACCCAGCAGGCTGGCGATGGCGATCACGGTGGTGCTGATCATCAGCTTGCGGTTTTCCAGCAAGTCACCCAGGGGCACCAGGAAGAACAGGCCCAGGGCGTAGCCGATTTGCGTCAGCGATACGATCAGGCTGGCCATGGCGGGCGTCAGGCCGATGTCCGGCGCGATCAGCTCGATGATCGGTTGCGCGTAGTAGATGTTGGCGACGATGGCGCCGCAGCAAAACGCAAACAGCATTACCATCCCGCGGGTCATGGTGCTCGTAGCGTGGGGAGTAGCGTTCATGGTGTTCTCATAAAAGCGAAGGAAGATGGCGAGCGAGAGTAAAGACAAGACACTGCGGCGAGTAGGCAGTTGGCGGTGATAACACTCATGCCGTGAAATGATGACTGAAGCCTTGGCGTTGGCTTCGAGCGCCCATGATACATGCAGACACACCGGCCGAAACAGGCGACCCGGCGGCCTGACGATCATGCTTGGCATCAAACGAATGTGGGAGCGGGCTTGCCTGCAATGCGGACACCCCGGTGTATCGGACACACCCGGGCGACGCTATCGCAGGCAAGCCAGCCCCCACATTGGCTCGCGTTTCTTCAGTGCGAGCGGCTTACTGCTCGTTGTAGATCTGGTCGAACACCCCGCCATCGTTGAAGTGGGTTTTCTGCACGGTGCGCCAGTCGCCAAAGGTCTTCTCGACCGACAGGAAGTCGACTTTCGGGAAACGATCGGTGTACTTGGCCAGCACTTTCGGATCACGCGGGCGCAGGTAGTTGTTGGCCGCGATTTCCTGGCCTTCCGGCGACCACAGGTACTTCAGGTAGTCTTCGGCGACCGCGCGCGTGCCTTTCTTCTCGACCACTTTGTCCACCACCGTGACCGGCGGCTCGGCTTCGGCGGAGACACTTGGGTAGACCACTTCGAACTGATCGCGGCCGAATTCGCGGGCGATCATTTCCGCTTCGTTTTCAAAGGTCACCAGCACATCGCCGATCTGGTTGGTCATGAACGTCGTGGTCGCGGCACGGCCACCGGTGTCCAGCACGGGCGCTTGCTTGAACAGCTTGCCGACAAAGGCCTTGGCTTTGTCTTCGTCACCGCCGTTCTTCAGCACGTAGCCCCAGGCCGACAGGTAGGTGTAGCGACCGTTACCCGAGGTCTTCGGGTTGGGCACGACCACTTGCACACCATCCTTGAGCAGGTCCGGCCAGTCTTTCAGGGCTTTCGGGTTGCCCTTGCGCACGATAAACACGGTGGCCGAAGTGAACGGCGCGCTGTTGTTCGGCAGGCGGGTAGCCCAGTTGTCCGGCACCAGTTTGCCGTTGTCGACCAGGGCGTTGATGTCGGTGGCCATGTTCATGGTGATTACATCAGCCGGCAGGCCGTCGATCACCGAGCGCGCTTGTTTGCTGGAGCCGCCGAAGGACATCTGCAAGGTCAGCTTGTCGTTCGGGTGCTCGGCTTCCCAGTGTTTCTGGAAGGCGGCGTTGTAGTCCTTGTAGAAATCGCGCATCACGTCGTAGGACACGTTGAGCAGGGTGGTCGGTGCAGCCTGGACGACACCGGCCAATGCAAGGCCGGCGGCCAGGAGAGAGGCGCTAACGAGTTTTTTCACTGCTCATTCCTTGTTGTTCGAGAGTAGAGAGAGGCACTTTGCCAGCGACTATAGCCGGGGCTGTATATTCGCTTAAAGATTAAAAAGATCTTTGCTTATTCCAGCTTGTTAAACAATGCGTTGCCACACCGCGAACAAAACGCCGCGTTCGCGTCATGGGTGTTTTTCTTGCACACCGGGCAGTCCGTTTGCAACTGTTCACCGCGCATGGCGTTGGCCAGTTCGGCGGTGAAGATCCCGGTGGGCACGGCGATGATCGAGTAACCGGTGATCATCACCAGGGACGAAATCACCTGGCCCAGCGGGGTCTTGGGCACGATATCGCCGAAGCCCACGGTGGTCAGGGTCACGATCGCCCAGTAGATGCCCTTGGGGATGCTGGTGAAGCCGTTCCCAGGCCCTTCGATCACATACATCAAGGTGCCGAACACCGTCACCAGGGTGCAGACGCTGAGCAGGAACACCACGATCTTCTGCTTGCTGCCGCGCAACGCCGACATCAGGTAGTTGGCCTGCTTGAGGTACGGCCCGAGCTTGAGCACCCGGAAGATGCGCAGCATGCGGATGATGCGGATGATCAACAGGTACTGGGCATCGCTGTAATACAGCGCGAGGATGCCGGGCACGATGGCGAGCAAATCCACCAGGCCATAGAAACTGAAGGCATAGCGCAACGGCTTGGGCGAGCAGTACAGGCGCAGGCCATACTCGATGGCGAAGATGACGGTGAAGCCCCACTCGATGTAGGCCAGCACGGCGGCGTAATTGTCGTGGACTTCCTGGATGCTGTCGAGGATCACCACCACCAGGCTGGCGAGAATGATCAGCAGCAGGGTGCTGTCAAAACGCCGCCCGGCCGGCGTGTCACTCTGGAAAACCATGACATAGAGACGCTGACGCCAGTCGTTGTTGCTGTCCATAACGTTCGCCCCTATCGAATATCGGGCAAGCCTAGGGGGATTCGAACGGGCTGTCCACGCGGGCTTTCGCTGCAGGACAATCTGGCTGAAGCCGTTGAGCAGCGCTTCGGCCCAGTCGGGGCAGGAGGCCCTGACCGGCGCTAGATCAACGTCTGATCGACCCCGGTTGCGCAACCCGCAGTTTCGGCCCTTGCAGGCCCATCGGAATGCTGAAGGGGGCGTTCAACAGGGTGGGTAGCCTCGAGAATCAGAATGGCGCGAAAGTCGTTGACGTTGGTGCGGGTCGGTTCGGTGATGATCAGATCGTCGAGGGCGGCGAAATAGCCGTAGCCATTGTTGTTGTCCAGCTCGTCGCAGGCCGACAGCCCCAGCGCTTCGGCGCGGGCGTAGCTGGTGGGGGTCATGAGCGCGCCGGCGTTGTCTTCCGAACCGTCGATGCCGTCGGTATCGCCGGCCAGGGCATAGACGCCGGGCAGGCCCTTGAGGCTGTCGGTGAGGCTCAGCAGGAATTCGGCGTTGCGCCCGCCACGGCCAGTGCCGCGCACGGTCACGGTGGTTTCCCCACCGGACAGGATCACGCATGGCGCCGCCAACGGCTGGCCGTGCTGCACGATCTGCCGGGTGATCCCGGCGTGGACCTTGGCCACGTCCCGCGCTTCGCTTTCGAGGTCGCCGAGGATCAGCGGGCTGAACCCGGCCTGGCGGACTTTCACCGCGACCGCTTCCAACGACTGTTGTGGGCGGGCGATCAATTGGAAATGGCTGCGGGCGAGCAGCGGGTCGCCGGGTTTGACGGTTTCCGAGGCCGGGTTCTGCAACCAGCTGCGCACGGACGCCGGCGCGTCGATGTCATAGCGCTTGAGAATGGCCAGGGCCTGTTGCGAAGTGCTTGGGTCGCCGACCGTGGGGCCGGAAGCGATCACCGTGGCCAGGTCGCCCGGCACATCGGAAATCGCGTAGGTATAGACCGTCGCCGGCCATGCCGCCCTGGCCAGTCGGCCGCCCTTGATCGCCGAGAGGTGCTTGCGCACGCAATTCATCTCGCCGATGGTGGCGCCGGACTTGAGCAGGGCTTTGTTGATGGCCTGTTTGTCGGCCAGGCTGATGCCTTCGGCGGGCAGGGCGAGCAACGCCGAGCCACCGCCGGAGAGCAGGAAGATCACCCGGTCGTCTTCGCTCAGTTGGCTGATCAGCGCCAGCACACGCTGCGCCACTTTGATGCCGGCAGCATCCGGGACCGGGTGGGCGGCTTCGACCACTTCGATTTTCTGGCACGGCGCGCCATGGCCGTAGCGGGTGACCACCAGCCCCGTGACTTCACCGTGCCAGGCGTTTTCCACGACCAGCGCCATGGCGGCCGCGGCTTTGCCGGCGCCGATCACAATCACCCGGCCGCTGCGGTCGGCGGGCAGGTAGGGTTCGAGGACTTGCCGGGGATGGGCGGCGTCAATGGCTGTGGCAAACAGCTCACGAAGCAGGTGTTGCGGATCGACCGACATAAGCGGGCTCCCGGGGATTTTTTTGTTATTAGGGATGCAGCAATTGCGGCTATTGAAATGCGATCAACCTGTGGGAGGGGGCTTGCTCCCTCCCACATTTGACGGCATTTCAAAAAGGGCAGCGGTGTGGGTAATGCCAGTCAGTTAAGCTGACTGGCATTTTTATTTCTGATCGGATACTTCGGTGATTTCAGCCGAATCGCCCGAGGATAAACGCGCTCCTCACGTCGATGCGGCAGCACGTAGTGCGGCGCTGAA
>NZ_VJWO01000098.1:0-5410 GCF_014889455.1 Pseudomonas sp. K8 | reverse complement strand
GGAATTTAATCTTGACGATGACCTACTCTCACATGGGGAAACCCCACACTACCATCGGCGATGCATCGTTTCACTGCTGAGTTCGGGATGGGATCAGGTGGTTCCAATGCTCTATGGTCGTCAAGAAATTCGGGTACTGAGTCGTGGCCAGCTGGCCTCGCTTCAGCAAATTGGGTATGTGATAGCTTTCGGTGTTTTGTAAGAGTCGAACTTTCGGTTCGTTTCGTCTTCACACACCGCAATCTGATCTCTTTCGAGTAGTCAAATTGCTTGGGTGTTATATGGTCAAGCCTCACGGGCAATTAGTATTGGTTAGCTCAACGCCTCACAGCGCTTACACACCCAACCTATCAACGTCGTAGTCTTCGACGGCCCTTCAGGGGACTCAAGGTCCCAGTGAGATCTCATCTTGAGGCTAGTTTCCCGCTTAGATGCTTTCAGCGGTTATCTATTCCGAACATAGCTACCCGGCAATGCCACTGGCGTGACAACCGGAACACCAGAGGTTCGTCCACTCCGGTCCTCTCGTACTAGGAGCAGCCCCTCTCAAATCTCAAACGTCCACGGCAGATAGGGACCGAACTGTCTCACGACGTTCTAAACCCAGCTCGCGTACCACTTTAAATGGCGAACAGCCATACCCTTGGGACCGGCTTCAGCCCCAGGATGTGATGAGCCGACATCGAGGTGCCAAACACCGCCGTCGATATGAACTCTTGGGCGGTATCAGCCTGTTATCCCCGGAGTACCTTTTATCCGTTGAGCGATGGCCCTTCCATACAGAACCACCGGATCACTAAGACCTACTTTCGTACCTGCTCGACGTGTCTGTCTCGCAGTCAAGCGCGCTTTTGCCTTTATACTCTACGACCGATTTCCGACCGGTCTGAGCGCACCTTCGTACTCCTCCGTTACTCTTTAGGAGGAGACCGCCCCAGTCAAACTACCCACCATACACTGTCCTCGATCCGGATAACGGACCTGAGTTAGAACCTCAAAGTTGCCAGGGTGGTATTTCAAGGTTGGCTCCACGCGAACTGGCGTCCACGCTTCAAAGCCTCCCACCTATCCTACACAAGCAAATTCAAAGTCCAGTGCAAAGCTATAGTAAAGGTTCACGGGGTCTTTCCGTCTAGCCGCGGATACACTGCATCTTCACAGCGATTTCAATTTCACTGAGTCTCGGGTGGAGACAGCGCCGCCATCGTTACGCCATTCGTGCAGGTCGGAACTTACCCGACAAGGAATTTCGCTACCTTAGGACCGTTATAGTTACGGCCGCCGTTTACCGGGGCTTCGATCAAGAGCTTCGCGTTAGCTAACCCCATCAATTAACCTTCCGGCACCGGGCAGGCGTCACACCCTATACGTCCACTTTCGTGTTTGCAGAGTGCTGTGTTTTTAATAAACAGTCGCAGCGGCCTGGTATCTTCGACCGGCATGAGCTTACGGAGCAAGTCCTTCACCCTCACCGGCGCACCTTCTCCCGAAGTTACGGTGCCATTTTGCCTAGTTCCTTCACCCGAGTTCTCTCAAGCGCCTTGGTATTCTCTACCCAACCACCTGTGTCGGTTTGGGGTACGGTTCCTGGTTACCTGAAGCTTAGAAGCTTTTCTTGGAAGCATGGCATCAACCACTTCGTCATCTAAAAGATGACTCGTCATCAGCTCTCGGCCTTAGAATCCCGGATTTACCTAAGATTCCAGCCTACCACCTTAAACTTGGACAACCAACGCCAAGCTGGCCTAGCCTTCTCCGTCCCTCCATCGCAATAACCAGAAGTACAGGAATATTAACCTGTTTTCCATCGACTACGCTTTTCAGCCTCGCCTTAGGGACCGACTAACCCTGCGTCGATTAACGTTGCGCAGGAAACCTTGGTCTTTCGGCGTGGGTGTTTTTCACACCCATTATCGTTACTCATGTCAGCATTCGCACTTCTGATACCTCCAGCAAGCTTCTCAACTCACCTTCACAGGCTTACAGAACGCTCCTCTACCGCATCACTTACGTGATACCCGTAGCTTCGGTGTATGGTTTGAGCCCCGTTACATCTTCCGCGCAGGCCGACTCGACTAGTGAGCTATTACGCTTTCTTTAAAGGGTGGCTGCTTCTAAGCCAACCTCCTAGCTGTCTAAGCCTTCCCACATCGTTTCCCACTTAACCATAACTTTGGGACCTTAGCTGACGGTCTGGGTTGTTTCCCTTTTCACGACGGACGTTAGCACCCGCCGTGTGTCTCCCATGCTCGGCACTTGTAGGTATTCGGAGTTTGCATCGGTTTGGTAAGTCGGGATGACCCCCTAGCCGAAACAGTGCTCTACCCCCTACAGTGATACATGAGGCGCTACCTAAATAGCTTTCGAGGAGAACCAGCTATCTCCGAGCTTGATTAGCCTTTCACTCCGATCCACAGGTCATCCGCTAACTTTTCAACGGTAGTCGGTTCGGTCCTCCAGTTAGTGTTACCCAACCTTCAACCTGCCCATGGATAGATCGCCCGGTTTCGGGTCTATTCCCAGCGACTAGACGCCCTATTAAGACTCGCTTTCGCTACGCCTCCCCTATTCGGTTAAGCTCGCCACTGAAAATAAGTCGCTGACCCATTATACAAAAGGTACGCAGTCACCTAACAAGTAGGCTCCCACTGCTTGTACGCATACGGTTTCAGGATCTATTTCACTCCCCTCTCCGGGGTTCTTTTCGCCTTTCCCTCACGGTACTAGTTCACTATCGGTCAGTCAGTAGTATTTAGCCTTGGAGGATGGTCCCCCCATATTCAGACAAAGTTTCTCGTGCTCCGTCCTACTCGATTTCATGACTAAGAGATTTTCGCGTACAGGGCTATCACCCACTATGGCCGCACTTTCCAGAGCGTTCCGCTAATCTCAAAGCCACTTAAGGGCTAGTCCCCGTTCGCTCGCCACTACTAAGGGAATCTCGGTTGATTTCTTTTCCTCAGGGTACTTAGATGTTTCAGTTCCCCTGGTTCGCCCCTTACACCTATGTATTCAGTGTAAGGTAACCATCTTATGATGGCTGGGTTCCCCCATTCAGACATCTCCGGATCAAAGTCTGTTTGCCGACTCCCCGAAGCTTTTCGCAGGCTACCACGTCTTTCATCGCCTCTGACTGCCAAGGCATCCACCGTATGCGCTTCTTCACTTGACCATATAACC
This sequence comes from Pseudomonas sp. K8, assembly GCF_014889455.1. Lineage (NCBI taxonomy): Bacteria > Pseudomonadati > Pseudomonadota > Gammaproteobacteria > Pseudomonadales > Pseudomonadaceae > Pseudomonas > Pseudomonas sp. K8. The sequence continues at coordinate 2,230 of NZ_VJWO01000098.1, read as the reverse complement.
CCAAGCAATCTGGTTATACTGTGAAGACGACATTCGCCGAAAATTCGAATTTCTCAATTAAGAGAACTCACAAATTTTACCTTAGCCTGATCCGTTACCAGTGAAAGTAACGTTCAGTCTATCTTTCTATCACATACCCAAATTTTTAAAGAACGATCTAATCAAAGACTAGAAATCAACATTCACCATCATCACGATGGAATGCTCATTTCTAAGCTTTCAACTTCTAGAAGCAGTAGTGGTGGAGCCAAACGGGATCGAACCGTTGACCTCCTGCGTGCAAGGCAGGCGCTCTCCCAGCTGAGCTATGGCCCCGTATTTCTACAGGTTCCCACACAAAATTGGTGGGTCTGGGCAGATTCGAACTGCCGACCTCACCCTTATCAGGGGTGCGCTCTAACCAACTGAGCTACAGACCCAATTTCGGGCTGCTTCTTATCGTCTTCTTCAATGAATCAAGCAATTCGTGTGGGAACTTATGGAGCAGCTGATGTCGTCGATTAAGGAGGTGATCCAGCCGCAGGTTCCCCTACGGCTACCTTGTTACGACTTCACCCCAGTCATGAATCACACCGTGGTAACCGTCCCCCCGAAGGTTAGACTAGCTACTTCTGGTGCAACCCACTCCCATGGTGTGACGGGCGGTGTGTACAAGGCCCGGGAACGTATTCACCGCGACATTCTGATTCGCGATTACTAGCGATTCCGACTTCACGCAGTCGAGTTGCAGACTGCGATCCGGACTACGATCGGTTTTCTGGGATTAGCTCCACCTCGCGGCTTGGCAACCCTCTGTACCGACCATTGTAGCACGTGTGTAGCCCAGGCCGTAAGGGCCATGATGACTTGACGTCATCCCCACCTTCCTCCGGTTTGTCACCGGCAGTCTCCTTAGAGTGCCCACCATGACGTGCTGGTAACTAAGGACAAGGGTTGCGCTCGTTACGGGACTTAACCCAACATCTCACGACACGAGCTGACGACAGCCATGCAGCACCTGTCTCAATGTTCCCGAAGGCACCAATCTATCTCTAGAAAGTTCATTGGATGTCAAGGCCTGGTAAGGTTCTTCGCGTTGCTTCGAATTAAACCACATGCTCCACCGCTTGTGCGGGCCCCCGTCAATTCATTTGAGTTTTAACCTTGCGGCCGTACTCCCCAGGCGGTCAACTTAATGCGTTAGCTGCGCCACTAAGAGCTCAAGGCTCCCAACGGCTAGTTGACATCGTTTACGGCGTGGACTACCAGGGTATCTAATCCTGTTTGCTCCCCACGCTTTCGCACCTCAGTGTCAGTATCAGTCCAGGTGGTCGCCTTCGCCACTGGTGTTCCTTCCTATATCTACGCATTTCACCGCTACACAGGAAATTCCACCACCCTCTACCATACTCTAGTCAGTCAGTTTTGAATGCAGTTCCCAGGTTGAGCCCGGGGATTTCACATCCAACTTAACTAACCACCTACGCGCGCTTTACGCCCAGTAATTCCGATTAACGCTTGCACCCTCTGTATTACCGCGGCTGCTGGCACAGAGTTAGCCGGTGCTTATTCTGTCGGTAACGTCAAAACAATCACGTATTAGGTAACTGCCCTTCCTCCCAACTTAAAGTGCTTTACAATCCGAAGACCTTCTTCACACACGCGGCATGGCTGGATCAGGCTTTCGCCCATTGTCCAATATTCCCCACTGCTGCCTCCCGTAGGAGTCTGGACCGTGTCTCAGTTCCAGTGTGACTGATCATCCTCTCAGACCAGTTACGGATCGTCGCCTTGGTGAGCCATTACCTCACCAACTAGCTAATCCGACCTAGGCTCATCTGATAGCGCAAGGCCCGAAGGTCCCCTGCTTTCTCCCGTAGGACGTATGCGGTATTAGCGTCCGTTTCCGAACGTTATCCCCCACTACCAGGCAGATTCCTAGGCATTACTCACCCGTCCGCCGCTCTCAAGAGAAGCAAGCTTCTCTCTACCGCTCGACTTGCATGTGTTAGGCCTGCCGCCAGCGTTCAATCTGAGCCATGATCAAACTCTTCAGTTCAAACATCTTTGGGTTTTTAAGAAACCCTAAACTTGGCTCAGCAATCGTTGGTTACATCTTTGATTTCTCGCGGAGTAACTTGTGATGCTGATAATCTTGTTGACTATCAGTCTGACTCCACAAGCACCCACACGAATTGCTTGATTCAGTTGTTAAAGAGCGGTTGGTTAAGATCTTTCGTCTCAACCGAGG
>NZ_VJWO01000097.1:0-5968 GCF_014889455.1 Pseudomonas sp. K8 | reverse complement strand
CTGGCGCGTCATTGACCGGGGTCACGGTGATAGTGCCGTTAGCCGGAGCTGAGGTCAGCGGGCTGCCGCCGTCAGCGATACCGCCGTCGGTAGCGGTGTAGGTGAAGTTCGCGGTGCCGTTGAAGTTTTCATTTGGCTTGAAGTAAACGGTGGCTTCACCGTTGACGGCGTCAATCGAGCCAGTCACTGGCTTGGTCATGGCCGCGTCGGTGTAGAACGTACCGTTGGTTGGCGTGCCGACGGTGAAGGATTTCACGTCTGCCACGCCATCTACGTCAGTGGCCGAAAGCTTAACTTCGATACCCTGGGCCGGATCTTCGGAACCCGTTGCGGTGGTCGGTGCTGCGACCGGCGCGTCGTTCACCGCAGTCACGGTGATAGTGCCGTTGGCAGGCGCTGAGGTCAGCGGGCTGCCGCCGTCAGCGATACCACCGTCGGTAGCGGTGTAGGTGAAGTTCGCCGTGCCGTTGAAATTCGCGTTCGGCTTGAAGTACACCGTGGCTTCGCCGTTGACGGCATCAATCGAGCCAGTCACTGGCTTGGTCATGGCCGCATCGGTGTAGAACGTACCGTTGGTTGGCGTGCCGACGGTGAACGATTTCACGTCCGCCACACCGTCTACATCAGTGGCCGAAAGCTTAACTTCGATACCTTGAACCGGATCTTCAGAACCCGTTGCGGTGGTCGGTGCGGCGACCGGTGCATCGTTGACCGGAGTCACGGTGATGGTGCCGTTGGCAGGTGCTGAGGTCAGCGGGCTGCCGCCGTCGGCAATACCGCCGTCGGTCGCGGTGTAAGTGAAGTTCGCCGTGCCGTTGAAGTTCGCGTTTGGTTTGAAGTAAACGGTGGCTTCGCCGTTGACCGCGTCAATCGAGCCAGTCACCGGCTTGGTCATCGCCGCATCGGTGTAGAACGTGCCATTGGTTGGCGTGCCGACGGTGAAGGATTTCACGTCTGCCACGCCGTCTACATCGGTCGCGCTCAGTTTGACTTCGATGCCTTGAACCGGATCTTCGGAACCCGTTGCGGTGGTCGGTGCTGCGACCGGCGCGTCGTTCACCGCAGTCACGGTGATGGTGCCGTTGGCAGGCGCCGAAGTCAGCGGGCTGCCGCCGTCAGCAATACCGCCGTCGGTAGCGGTGTAAGTGAAGTTCGCCGTGCCGTTGAAGTTTTCGTTTGGCTTGAAGTAAACGGTGGCTTCGCCGTTGACGGCATCAATCGAGCCGGTCACCGGTTTGGTCATCGCCGCATCGGTGTAGAACGTGCCATTGGTTGGCGTGCCGACGGTGAACGATTTCACGTCCGCCACACCGTCTACGTCGGTGGCGGACAGTTTGACCGCGATACCCACGCTTGGATCTTCAGCACCGGTCGCGGTAGTGGTCACAGCCACTGGCGCGTCATTGACCGGGGTCACGGTGATAGTGCCGTTGGCTGGAGCCGAGGTCAGCGGGATGCCGCCGTCGGCAATACCGCCGTCGGTCGCGGTGTAAGTGAAGTTCGCGGTGCCGTTGAAGTTCGCGTTCGGCTTGAAGTAAACGGTCGCTTCGCCGTTGACGGCGTCAATGGAACCGGTCACCGGTTTGGTCATAGCGGCGTCAGTGTAGAACGTGCCGTTGGTTGGCGTGCCGACGGTGAACGATTTCACGTCTGTCACGCCGTCTACGTCGGTCGCGCTCAGCTTGACCGCGATACCTACGCTTGGGTCTTCAGCACCGGTCGCGGTAGTGGTCACAGCCACTGGCGCATCATTGACCGGGGTCACGGTGATGGTGCCGTTGGCAGGCGCAGAGGTCAGCGGGCTACCGCCGTCAGCGATACCGCCGTCTGTGGCGGTGTAGGTGAAGTTGGCGGTGCCGTTGAAGTTTTCGTTTGGCTTGAAGTAAACAGTCGCGTCACCGTTGACTGCGTCGATCGAGCCAGTCACTGGCTTGGTCATCGCCGCGTCGGTGTAGAAGGTGCCGTTGGTAGGCGTGCCGACGGTGAAGGATTTCACGTCTGCCACGCCATCTACGTCGGTCGCGCTCAGTTTGACCGCGATACCCACGCTTGGATCTTCAGCACCGGTCGCGGTAGTGGCCGCAGCCACAGGCGCGTCGTTGACCGGAGTTACGGTGATGGTGCCGTTGGCAGGCGCAGAGGTCAGCGGGCTGCCGCCGTCAGCGATACCGCCGTCGGTCGCGGTGTAAGTGAAGTTCGCCGTGCCGTTGAAGTTCGCGTTCGGCTTGAAGTACACCGTGGCTTCGCCGTTGACGGCATCAATCGAGCCAGTCACTGGCTTGGTCATCGCCGCATCGGTGTAGAACGTGCCATTGGTTGGCGTGCCGACGGTGAACGATTTCACGTCCGCCACACCGTCTACATCAGTGGCCGAAAGCTTAACTTCGATACCCTGGACCGGATCTTCGGAACCCGTTGCAGTGGTCGGTGCGGCAACCGGCGCATCGTTCACCGCAGTTACAGTGATGGTGCCATTGGCCGGTGCCGAGGTCAGCGGGTTGCTGCCGTCAGCATTGCCACTGTCGGTGGCGGTATAGGTGAAGTTCGCCGTGCCGTTGAAGTTCGCATTTGGCTTGAAGTAAACCGTGGCTTCGCCGTTGATGGCGTCGATCGAGCCAGTCACCGGTTTGGTCATCGCCGCATCGGTATAGAACGTACCGCTGGTCGACGTACCAACCGCGAACGATTTCACGTTCTCCACGCCATCGATATCAGTAGCCGAAAGCTTGACTTCGATACCTTGAACCGGATCTTCGGAACCGGTCGCGGTAGTCGCGATAGCTTCTGGTGCATCGTTAACGGCAATCACGTTGATCGGCAGGGTGATCGACTCGGACTTCGGATCAGCCGTGCCGTCCTGCGCGGTGGCGGTGACGGTGAGGTTCACCAGGCCGTTGGCGTTTTCCGCCGGGGTGAAGACCAGGGTGGCCTTGTTCCAGTCGCTGATGTCGACGCTTTGATTGCCAGCCGTCGCGGTGAAGGTGTGGCCCGGCGTGCCATCGGAGATGGTCGCGTTGAGCGGTACGCCACCGACTTCCAGCTTGAGCGTCTCGGAGCCATCCTTGTCGGTGGCGTATGCGTCGATGGTCGACAGCTTGATCGCATGGTCTTCCAGGCCGGTGTTCAGCACCTGGGTGACGTTGATGTTGTCCAGCACACCGCCCAACGAGTTGTTTGCATCCCCGGCCGGGGCTTTGAACTCGAGTTTGGCATCGCCGTCAGCGGTGACCGGCACGACGAAGGTGTAAGTCTTCATGCCGACGGTGGTGGTATCCAGGGTGCCGACTTTGACGCCGCCCCAGAATACGTCGATCACCGAATTGTTCTCGGCGCCCGCACGCGGCGAGTAGTCGACCGAGATGGTGTACGCCGTGCCGGCTTCTGCCTTGATGATGGTGTACAGGCTGGAGTCGTCGCCGGCGTTTTTCTCAAGCTCGATGACCTGGCTGTTGCCTGGGGTCTCTACGCCGTAGTTGCTGCTTTGGCCGATTTCGACTTGGCCGCCGGCATTCCCCGTGAGCCACGGAGTGCTCGGGGTGCCACTGACAGGCGCGTTGTTGGCGTCATTTACCCCGACGATGCCCCACGAACCATTGAGGTTGGCGCTGTCGAAGTTGATCGAGGTCACAGGGCCGCCGCCGAGCAGGCCCAGGTGCGGAGTGTCGGTAACCGGCGCGATCGTGATGTCGGCCGTCGTTACGGCGCTCGATTTACCGCCGTTGTCGACCGCAGTGAACGTCACCTCGGTTTTGCCGCTCCAGTCGCCGGTCGGGGCGAAGTAAACCGCGGCTTTGCCGTCGGCACCCGCTGGCACCGAGTCGCCGACTTTGAGTTCGGTTTGCAGCGTGGCATCGCTGTACAGCTTGCCATTTTCCGGCAAGGTGGTGATGACAAAGCTGGAGACGGTACCGTCCACATCCTTGCCGTCCAGCACGATCTTGGCGGTATGGTCTTCATCGGCGGTGGTGTTGTCGGCCGATGCAGTCGGGGCGTCGTTGAACAGGTCGATAGTGACCTTGCCAGTGGCGCTGCCGGTTTCCGGCGGTTCGCGATCCAGGTTGCCGCCACCGTTGTCAGTCACCTCGATGGTGACGGTACGATCGGTACCGACAGGGTTATTGCCCGGGCTCTGGAAGGTGATGGCTTCAACCAGTTTGACGAAGTCGGCGGCGCTGCTGCCGGCCTTCGAGTCGCTGGTGAGGGTGTAGACGATTTTCCCGTCGGCGGCGCTGCCGCTCTGGGTGATGGTGATCCCGGCAACGGCCAGGGCCTTGAGCACATCGGTATTGCTGAGCAAATCACCTGCAGCCAGGTGGTCGACGGTGACCACGACTTTGCTGAAGGTGGTGTTGTCGACGTCTTTGATGGTCAGGTTTTCGACCAGCGCGACTGCGTCTTTTTGCTCAGTGAATGTGGTGCTGTCGAACTTGACCTCAGGCGGATCGTTCACCGGAACCACGTACACCACGGAGGTGACAGGCGCCGAATCCAGCTGGCCGTCGTTGACGGTGATGGTCAGGGTGCGATTGGCCGGGTCCGGGTTCTCGCTTTCGCTGGCGAAGTGTACCGAACGCAGGACTTCCTGGTACTCAGCCGTGGTGGCCTCACCGGACAAGGTCAAGATGCCCGTGGCCTTGTCGTAGCTGACTGCAATTTTGGTGTTGCTGACATCTGCGATCAGCACATCGTCTGCCAGGTGGTTGACGAGTGTGACTTTGGCGCTTTGCAGGGTGCCGTTGTCGACGTCGCTGACGGTCAGGTTCGCCGCCACGTAGCCGCCAGGCTTGCCTTCAATATAGGTGTCGCCGAATGCGTTGGTCGAGGCGTTGCCCAGTACCGGAGCGTCGTTCACCGCAGTCACGGTGATGGTGCCGTTGGCTGGAGCCGAGGTCAGCGGGCTGCCGCCGCCAGCAATGCCGCCGTCGGTGGCGGTGTAGGTGAAGTTCGCGGTGCCGTTGAAGTTTTCGTTTGGCTTGAAGTAAACGGTGGCTTCGCCGTTGACCGCGTCGATCGAGCCGGTTACCGGCTTGGTCATGGCCGCGTCGGTGTAGAAGGTGCCGTTGGTTGGGGTGCCGACGGTGAAGGATTTCACGTCTGCCACGCCGTCTACGTCGGTCGCGCTCAGTTTGACTTCGATGCCTTGAACCGGATCTTCGGAACCCGTTGCTGTGGTCGGTTCGGCGACCGGTGCATCGTTGACCGGAGTCACGGTGATAGTGCCGTTGGCTGGAGCCGAGGTCAGCGGGCTGCCGCCGTCAGCGATACCGCCGTCTGTGGCGGTGTAGGTGAAGTTGGCGGTGCCGTTGAAGTTCGCGTTTGGCTTGAAGTAAACGGTGGCTTCACCGTTGACCGCGTCAATCGAGCCAGTCACTGGCTTGGTCATGGCCGCGTCGGTGTAGAACGTGCCGTTGGTTGGCGTGCCGACGGTGAACGATTTCACGTCTGTCACGCCATCTACGTCGGTCGCGCTCAGTTTGACTTCGATGCCTTGAACCGGATCTTCGGAACCCGTTGCTGTGGTCGGTTCGGCGACCGGTGCATCGTTGACCGGAGTCACGGTGATAGTGCCGTTGGCTGGAGCCGAGGTCAGCGGGCTGCCGCCGTCAGCGATACCGCCGTCGGTAGCGGTGTAGGTGAAGTTCGCGGTGCCGTTGAAGTTCGCGTTTGGCTTGAAGTAAACGGTGGCTTCACCGTTGACCGCGTCAATCGAGCCAGTCACTGGCTTGGTCATGGCCGCGTCGGTGTAGAACGTGCCGTTGGTTGGCGTGCCGACGGTGAACGATTTCACGTCTGTCACGCCATCTACGTCGGTCGCGCTCAGTTTGACTTCGATGCCTTGAACCGGATCTTCGGAACCCGTTGCTGTGGTCGGTTCGGCGACCGGTGCATCGTTGACCGGAGTCACGGTGATAGTGCCGTTGGCTGGAGCCGAGGTCAGCGGGCTGCCGCCGTCAGCGATACCGCCGTC
>NZ_VJWO01000096.1:0-7387 GCF_014889455.1 Pseudomonas sp. K8 | reverse complement strand
TCAGTCATGCATGTAGTGACTGACACACTGCCATCGGGGGCAAGCCCCCTCCCACATTTCTGACCGAGTTCGGCTTGCAGGATCAGGTTGGCTATAAGGCCGCGCCCAAGAGCAAGAGCAGAACGAGTTCTATCTGATCCATGGAGATCAAAATGTGGGAGGGGGCTTGCCCCCGATGGCGGCTTGTCAGCCAATACATGCATGGCTGATCCACTGCCATCGGGGGCAAGCCCCCTCCCACATTTTTGACCGAGTTCGGCTCGCAGAGTCAGGTCGGCTACAAGGCCGCTTTGCTTTTGATCTGGGGCACACCGGGCCTAGTTTTGGCTACTTTTGAGAAAACGGATATCGACACGCCCCACTCTCACCATCCCTCTTTCAACATCCGCAATTCCAGATGCTGCAACAGCATGATGGTCTTCCCATCCACGATCTCACCGCTCGCCACCATCGCCAACGCCCGCTCGAACCCCAGTTCCAGTACCTCAATGTCCTCGCCTTCCTCTTCGATCCCGCCGCCCATTCCCACCCGATCCTCCGGTTGGTATTCGCCGAGGAAAAAGTGAATCCGCTCCGTCACCGATCCCGGGCTCATGAATGCCGCATAGATCTTCTCCACATGCCCCACGCGATAGCCCGTCTCTTCTTCGGCTTCCAGGCGAATGCGTTCCTCAGGGCTGGCGTTGTCCAGCAACCCGGCCGCGGCTTCGATCAGGTAACCGGGGTAGTCGTTGACGAAGGTGGGCATGCGGAACTGTCGGATCAGCAGCACAGTGCGCTGAGCGCGGTTGTACAGCAGGATGGTCGCGCCGTTGCCCCGGTCGTACACTTCGCGGGTCTGGGCCTGCCAGCTGCCGTCGCGGCGGCGCAGGTCGAAGCTGTATTTTTTCAGCAGGTACCAATTCTCCGAGAGCGTTTCTTCGGCGGTGATGCGAACGGGGCTGTTGTCCATGGTCGGGCCTTTGCTCAAAGGAGCAGGAGCATGTCGCGCCAGCAACGCCAACGTCAAGCCGGTCGCATACCGCTACAATCGGGCCCCACAAAAAGTCTCTGCAAGGGCAAGGCAATGTCGCTGCATATCCCGACGCTATTGATAGTCGCCGTGTTCGTGTTCTGCCTGATGGGCCTGCTCACCGTGCATGCCTGGAGCCGTGGCCGTGAACCGACCCTGGGCTATCTCGGCATCATGCTGCTGCTCGCCACCCTGGGCACCGGGCTGATCGCGGTGCGCGGCGTGGGCCTGGACTTTGTCGCGTTGATCCTCGGCAATGTCGTGCTGTTGCTCAGCGCCGCGATGAACTGGACCGCCATGCGCGCTTTCGTGCAGCGCAAGCCGAGCCTGCCGGGGATCTTTGCCGGGTGTGGCGTGTGGCTGTTGATGTGCCTGTTGCCGCAGTTCTATGGTTCGCTGTCGGCGCGGGTCACCCTGTATTCGCTGCTGGCGGCCGGTTATGGCGTGCTGTCGGCCCTGGAGCTGTGGCGCAACCGCGCGACCCTGGAAGTCGCCTACGCTCCCGCGCTGGCGCTGATCCTTTGGCACACCGCGTTCTATGGCATACGCGCAATCACCGACGCCGGCCTGCCGCTGAAAAACGCCCAGGCCTCGGGGGGTGAAGGCGCGCCGTTTTTCTCGTTCATGCTGTTTGAATCGATGCTGTATGCCATCGGCATTGCCTACATCACCCTGGCGATGGTCAAGGAGCGTGCCGAGTTGCGCTTCAAGGCCGCCGCCTTCAGCGATGCGCTGACCGGCGCCGGCAACCGCCGCGCCTTTATGCTCAAGGGCGAAAAACTGCTGGCCGACTGCAGCCGTCGCCAGCGCAGCACGGCCCTGCTGCTGTGCGACCTGGACCACTTCAAGCGCCTGAACGACAGCTTCGGCCACCCCATGGGCGACCAGGCGCTGATCGCCTTCAGCCAGATGACGCGGACCATGCTGCGCAGCGGTGATGTGTTTGCGCGTATCGGCGGTGAAGAGTTCGCCTGCCTGCTGGCCGACAGCGATGCGGCCGGAGCATTTGAAGTGGCCGAGCGCATCCGCCGCGGGTTTGCCGAACTCGACCTGCTGACGCCGGGGTTCTTGAGCGTGAGCATCGGCATCGTCACCACCACGGCGGCAGGCCACGACCTCTCGCACTTACTGTCCCAGGCCGACCAGGCGCTGTACCAGGCCAAGGCCTATGGACGCAATCGCGTGCAGGTGGTGGCGCTCGCCTGAGCGGACGACGCTTGAATGCCGCAATACTTTGCAAGCAATCAGTAAACGCCTGATCTACGAGCATTCCCTGGCGGATGTGGCCACCGCCTTGCCGGTGCGCTGGCTGCTGTCGCAGAAATTCGATTCCATCGACAAGATTGCCGACATCCATATGCCGCTGCTGGTGGTCCACGGCCTGGACGACCGCTACGTTCCCCCACGGTTCAGCGAGCAATTATTTGCCGCCGCCCAGGAACCCAAGCGCCTGTTGCTGGTGCCCGGCGCCAGCCACAACAACAGCATGAGCCTGGCCGGGCGCAGCTATCGCAAAGCGCTGGACAACCTGATGCAAGCGAAGATGCCGACACAGGTTGTCACCCACTCAACCGGGCGCGCCAACGACTCATAAAATGTGTTTTCGGCACTGGGTTCGCGCGGGGCTGTCAAGCGCAAACCCAGCCTATGCTGGCCCGCGCCAGAAGTTGATCAAATATTGACCTTGGGTTGAATCGCCAACCCCTGCCGGGCCCTCGCAAAGTTATCCACAGAGATACCCACGGTTTTCGTGGACAACTCTTTTTATTTTTTTACGATTTTTTTGCTCAGCCCGCGCCTTGGGGAAAGGTGCCAGGCAGCAAAATTTCGCGATTCACATCGCGTATATCGTTATACCCGCACAGCGCCATCGACACGTCCAACTCGCGGGCGATGATCTCCAGCGCCTTGGTCACCCCCGCTTCACCCATCGCGCCCAGGCCGTACAAATGCGGGCGACCGATCAGGGTGCCTTTGGCGCCCAATGCCACGGCCTTGAGCACGTCCTGGCCGGAACGGATACCGCCATCGAGCCACACTTCAATACGCTCGCCCACCGCCTCGACGATCGCCGGCAATTGGCTGATGCTAGATGGCGCGCCATCCAACTGACGACCGCCATGGTTGCTCACCACCAACGCATCGGCGCCGGCATTCGCCGCCAGGCGCGCATCTTCCACATCGAGGATGCCCTTGATGATCAACTTGCCGCCCCAGCATTTCTTGATCCATTCCACATCGTCCCAGCTCAGGCGCGGGTCGAACTGTTGGGCGGTCCATGCCGACAGCGAACTCATGTCCGCCACACCTTTGACATGCCCGACGATATTGCCGAAGCCATGACGCTTGGTGCCGAGCATGCCCATCACCCAGCGCGGCTTGGTCATCATGTTGAGGATATTCGGCAGGGTCAGTCTGGGCGGTGCCGACAGGCCGTTGATCAGGTCCTTGTGACGTTGGCCGAGGATCTGCAGGTCCAGGGTCAACACCAACGCATCGACACCGGCGGCCTTGGCGCGCTCGATCAACTGCTCGATAAAGGCGCGGTCGCGCATCACATAGAGTTGAAACCAGAATGGCTGGCCGACCTGTTCGGCGATGTCTTCCAGGGAGCAGATGCTCATGGTCGACAAGGTGTAGCGCAGGCCAAAGACAGCAGCGGCACGGGCGGTGAGAATCTCACCATCGGCATGCTGCATCCCGGCCAGGCCGGTGGGCGCCAGGGCGACTGGCATGGCCATGTCCTGGCCGATCATGGTGGCGCGGATCGAACGTTTATCGATATTGCGCGCCACCCGTTGGCGGAATTTGATCTGGGCAAAATCGCTTTCATTCGCCCGGTAAGTGCTTTCAGTCCAAGAGCCGGAATCGGCGTAGTCGTAAAACATCCTTGGAACACGTTTTTGCGCCAGCTTGCGTAAGTCTTCGATGGTTGTGATCAACGACATCTGCGTCACCTCTCCCTGAACTGAGTAGGAAGAGTAACCGCCCATCCGCCGTACAACCAGCCATTGCGTTGATTGATCAGGCCGCTGACGGCTCGTCCGTGGCAGGAGCCTCGGGGGTGAGTCCCCAATCGCCGTGCTCGTACCAGTCATCGCCGATCATCTCGGCCGGGTGCATGGTACGGTCGGCGCCGTTGCCACAGGCCAGATCGGTCGTGGCGCAATAGCGGTCGCAGCCCCAGCAGATGCGTTCGGGGTGCTTGGGGTGCAGCGGGAAAGGCTTGGCCATGATGAGGTTCCCTACCGGCGAACAATAGCGTCAACCTAACCTGCTCGAGGGGGCATGGCCTTGACTGCGGTCAAGGTTGGCCAACATGAAATATCGCAGAAACTTGACAAGAATCATTATTATTTACGATCAACCTTCCTAGACTCGGGTTCTTTCCCCCTCACCCGTCAGGAAGCCTCCATGCGTATCCCTTCTACTGTGTCCCTGGTCCTGCTGTTGTCCACCTCTGCGGCGTTCGCCAAGGAGTACCCGATCGGCGAGCCGCAGCACTGCCCAGGCCTGGAAATCGGCGCGGTGTACCTGCAACCGATCGAGATGGCACCTGCCGGCATGATGCGCGCCACGGCCGACTCCGACGTCCACCTTGAAGCCGATGTGCGCGCCACGGCGGACAATGCCCAAGGCTTCCAGGAAGGCAGTTTCGTGCCGTACCTGAACCTGTCCTTTACGTTGAAAAAGCAAGGCAGCGACACGCCGATCACCGGTGATTTCCACGCCATGGTCGCCAATGACGGGCCGCACTACGGCGACAACGTCAAGCTGCAAGGCCCAGGCAAATACACCCTGACCTTCAGCGTATTGCCGCCCAGCGGCCACCAGTCCCTGGGCCGCCATACCGACAAGGAAACCGGGGTCGCACCGTGGTTCGAACGCTGCGAAGTCCACTACGAATTCGTCTATGCCGGCATCGGCAAGAAAGGCGGCTACTGATGCGTCGCGCCTTGCTGCTGGGCAGCTTGCTGCTGAGCGGCGCGGCCCTGGCGGCGCCGTTGCCGACCTATGAACTGACCCTGCAGGACGGCCACTTCATCCCGCCGCAACTCACGGTCAAGGCCGGCGAGCGCTTCAAGATCGTGCTGCACAACCTCGGCCAAGGCCCGGCCGAATTCGAGAGCACGCCGCTGCGCGTGGAGAAAGTCTTGTCCCCCGGCGTGACCACCTTCGTCGTGATCCACCCGCTCACGCCGGGGTTGTATCCGTTCTTTGACGAGTTCAACCCACAGTTGCCCGAAGGCAGCATCCTTGCCCAATAGCCCCGGGAGCCGTTGATGAATCAATCGATGTTTATTGTCTGGCGCGAAAGCGTCGAGGCGCTGCTGGTGATCGGCATTCTGCAGATCTGGATCAGCCGCCAGACCGCGCACTCGCGCCTGGGGCGTTTCCTGTGGGCCGGGGTGGTCCTGGGCTTGTTCTGCTCCGCCGGCCTGGCCGGCTTGATGCTGTGGGCCGGTGAGGCCATGACCGGCCCACAGGGCGAATGGCTGCAAGCGGCGCTGACGTTATTGGCCAGCGGCCTGATGGTGCAGATGGTGTTCTGGATGCATCGTCACGCGGCCACACTCAAAAACACCCTGGTACGCGAAGCCGATGAACGCCTGGCGCGCCAGGGCGGTTGGGGCGTGTTGCTATTGACGCTGTTGGCGGTGAGCCGCGAAGGCAGTGAAACCGTGGTGTTTCTGTACGGTGCCGGTGCGCGTCTGCAGGGCCCGGCGCTGAACCTGTTCGCGATCGGCGGCGTGCTGGGCCTGGTGTTGGCGGGGCTCACGGTGCTGTTGTTGCGCAGTACGCGGCGCTTCATTTCCTGGTCGCTGTTTTTCGCCCTCAGCGAAGCGCTGTTGCTGCTGCTCGGCGGGGCTTTGCTGGTGGCGGCCGTGGACCGTATCAGCGGGCAATTGCTGGCGATGGACATGCCCGAGTGGGTCTATTCGAGCTTCGGTGAAAGCCGCTGGGACAGCAGTACCCTGCTCAGCGACAGCCACGGCCTGGGCGCGATGTTGGCTGACTTTGTCGGCTACCGCGCCGCGCCGAGCCTGGTCACCGTGCTGGTGCTGCTCGGCTATTGGTTGTGGGTGGGCAACGGCCTGCGCCGTTCGCGGCACGCGGCATGAGCTGGCTGCAGCGCCTGGGCGATGGCATGCGCCGCCATGGGCGCTTGATCCGTGCCGTGCAATGGGCGGTGGTGCTGGTCTACGCCGTGCTGCTGGTGCTGCCGGCGCTGCTGCCGTTGCCGGACAGCCAGGCGCGCCTGGTGAACAACCTGACGCTGCTCGCGCAATTCATCTTCTGGGGCCTCTGGTGGCCGTTCGTGTTGCTGTCGATGGTGTTGTTCGGGCGCCTGTGGTGCGGCGTGCTCTGCCCGGAAGGTTCCCTGAGCGAATGGGCCAGCCAGCACGGGCGCGGCCTCGGTATTCCGCGCTGGCTGCGCTGGGGCGGCTGGCCGACGCTGGGCTTTTGCCTGACCACCCTCTACGGCCAATTGATCAGCGTGTATGACTACGCCCAGGCGGCCCTGTTGATTCTCGGCGGCTCGACCCTCGGCGCGGTGATCGTCGGCCTGTTGTTCGTGCGCGGCAAGCGCGTGTGGTGTCGGTACCTGTGCCCGGTCAGCGGCGTCTTCGCCCTGCTCGCCCGCCTGGCGCCGGTGCATTTCGCGGTGGATGAGCAGCGCTGGAAAGCCAACGACGCACCGCGCCTGCCGCTGCCCAACTGCGCGCCGCTGCTGGATATCCGCCGCCTGCAAGGGGCCAGCGAGTGCCATGCCTGTGGCCGCTGCAGCGGGCAACGCGGCGCGGTGCAACTGATCGCCCGCTCGTGCAATCAGGAGATCCTGCAGGCGCCCCATCAGCAAGGCTCGGCGTGGGACGCGCGGCTGTTGCTGTTTGGTGTGATCGGCCTGGCGATGGGGGCGTTTCAATGGACCGTCAGTCCGTGGTTTATCGCGCTCAAACAAACCCTGGCGACGTGGCTGGTCGGCCATGACTGGCTGTGGCCGCTGCAAGACAACGCGCCGTGGTGGTTGCTCACTCATTATCCGCAGCTCAATGACAGCTTCAGTTGGTTGGATGGCTTGTGCATTGTGTTGTATCTGGGGGGGAGTTCGTTGGTATTGGGGGGCGGCTGCTGGCTGCTGCTGCGGTTGGCCGCGTGGGTGGCGGGTGATCGCGCACTGTTTCGGCCCTTGGCGCTGACACTGACGCCCCTCGGTGGTGCGGGTTTGTTCCTGGGGTTGTCGGCGACCACGGTGAAGTTGTTGCGGTATGAGGGCTTGGGGTTGGCTTGGGTGCAATCGGCGCGGGCCGTGTTGTTGATGGCGGCGGTTGGGTGGTGCTTGTGGTTGGGGTGGCGGCAGCGTCAGGGGGT
>NZ_VJWO01000095.1:0-7560 GCF_014889455.1 Pseudomonas sp. K8 | reverse complement strand
TAGAGGTAGACTTTTTCGACTTTGGCGTCGGGACGCATCATGAGGTGCTGGCTCCGTAAAGAGATCGGGAGCACAGCATCAGGCTTCAATGGGCGGCTTTGAATGTGTAGGTGATGGATCGCTTACTTTAGAAAAACAAAAAGTACCGGGTCGAATACCGCCACCTTGATATCCAGCTCGACCAGGGCGGCGAGGCCGTCGATGGATTTTCGAAAATCCACGGGCTTGGGCTAGAGGTAGACTTTTTCGACTTTGGCGTCGGGACGCATCATGAGGTGCTGGCTCCGTAAAGAGATCGGGAGCACAGCATCAGGCTTCAATGGGCGGCTTTGAATGTGTAGGTGATGGATCGCTTACTACACAACAACGCCGCCGAGCGTGCGATCAGGCCCTTCGTTATCGGAAGAAAGAACTGGTTGTTCAGCGATACGCCCAAAGGCGCTAGGGCAAGTACTCAACTTTACAGCCTGGTCGAGACTGCCAAAGCCAACGACCAAGAGCCCTATGCGTGGCTGCGCCACGCACTAGAACGGTTGCCACTGGCGACCTCGGTTGAAGATTAAGAAGCGCTGTTGCCGTGGAACTGCTCGCCGGTGTCGCCTAGCTAAGCGTGCCACCCATCTTGACGTCGGTGGGGTTTATGGAGCGCGTACAAAAAAGCTTGAGTTACAGGGTGTTAAATTACGGCTCGAAGCGGCGCTGTTGGTAGATCCAGTCAACGATTTCGCCGTCCGGGCAATAGCCGCTGACGGTGTCGCGGAGCAGTTGACGAACGCGGATATAATCGTCTTGATCCACGGCAGCGAGCAACTCGCTCAGCTTGACCTTGAGAACATCCCAAGAAAGGTGATCTTCATTAGCGCTCATGATCATCGGGTGCCGAGTGGCTAAAACGTTGTCACCAATCAGCAACTCTTCGTAAAGCTTTTCACCCGGACGTAGACCGGAGAACTCGATGGCAATATCACCATGCGGATTTTTTTCGGAACGAACGCTCAGGCCCGATAAGTGAATCATCTTTTCAGCCAGCTCGACGATTTTAACCGGTTCGCCCATGTCCAGAACAAAAACATCTCCACCCAGCCCCATCGAGCCTGCCTGGATAACCAGTTGAGCCGCTTCGGGGATAGTCATGAAGTAGCGGGTGATTTTCGGATGAGTAACAGTTAACGGTCCTCCAGACTTGATCTGTTTGTGAAAGAGCGGGATCACCGAGCCGGAAGAACCCAGCACATTACCGAAACGCACCATGGTAAAACGCGTTTTGTTAACCCGCGAGATGTTAGATCTATCACCAAATAATACTGGTGCCAGCTCAAGGCTTAAGGCTTGCAGAGTCAGCTCAGCCAGACGTTTGGTGCTGCCCATCACGTTGGTCGGGCGAACGGCCTTGTCTGTAGAAATCAGTACAAAATTCGACACCCCGGCCTGGAGCGCTGCCTGCGCAGTATTCAGCGTACCGAGAACATTGTTCAATACGCCCTCTGCGATATTGTGTTCAACCATTGGCACATGTTTGTAAGCCGCTGCATGATAGACGGTGTCAACGTGCCAGGTTTTCATCACATCCAGCAGTTTGGACTCATTACGTACAGAGCCGAGGATCGGCAACAACTTCACCAGTAGCGACTCTCGGGTAATACGTTGCTCAAGCTCTGAAAGAATGCTGTAGAGGTTGAATTCACTGTGCTCAAATAATAACAACGTGGTCGGCTGCAGGGCGAGAATCTGCCGGCAGAGCTCTGAGCCAATGGAACCGCCCGCCCCTGTTACCAGGACACTTTGCCCCTTGATACAATGCTCCAGCAGCTCATCCTGCACAGGTACCGCATCCCGCCCCAACAAGTCGGCGATGTCGACTTCCTGAATATCATCTACCTTGACCCGGCCACTGGCCAAGTCCATGAATCCGGGAACGCTTCGTACATGAAGAGGGAAACCCTCAAGGAAGCCAAGGATTTCACGGCGGCGACCTCGGTTCGAAGAGGGAATGGCCAGTAGAATTTCTTGCGCCCCCGTTTCCTCGATCATCTGCTGAATTCGCTTGGGCTTGTATACCTGCAACCCGGAAATAACGCGCTCAGAGATTTCATTGTCATCGTCAATAAATGCCACTGGACGCATTATTCGCCCCATGCGCAGCGCAGCGACAAGCTGATTACCAGCAGCCCCCGCACCATAGATGGCAACCCTGGGTAACCCGTTATCCCTGCTAGTGAATGGTACGTGTTGAACAGCTGTAAACCAGTCCCCCAAGAAATACTGGCGCATCGCCAGACGCAGCCCGCCAATCATGATCAGACTAAGCCACCAATAGTTGAAGATGATCGAGCGCGGTACCACGTTTTGATGATTGCTATACCAATATACAACCACACCAAGAATAAGAGCTGACAAGCTGACTGCCTTGATGATTGCTATTAATGCGTCGTTACCAAAATAACGCATCACTGCACGGTACATCCCGAAGCGAATGAACAGAGGGACGGCCACCAGTGGGGCGGCGACGAATAGCCAGAAATGTCTGCTGACAGGATTTATCATTTCGTCGATACCAAGGCGAACGAGAAAGGCCACCCACAAGGAAAGCCAGACCAACACCACGTCCGTCCCAACCTGGATGAACCGCTTTTGTCGGCGCGAAAGCGCCAAGAGAAACAATCTAACTTTGTCCATAAATTGTCCGCCGCTCTTTACTATCCGCCCCTGAGCGTCCAGAGACAGGAATCGCGTGCCATTCAGCACACCATGAAACCAAAAAAATATCAACTTATCTTAAATTAGAATGTTCAACTGCACCCGAGTTAAATTTAACCGCGAGAAAGATAAGTGGAATGTAAGCGAAAACCAGCCCCAAAAAGCCTACCAGTCGGAATTTCATGACTAAAAAAGCGATTGGCAATAACCAAAAAATATTTATACAAAGCACCGCGGCAGTAACGGGTAAATGTTTAGCTAACTTACGCGATGCAAACTGGTAACCATGACTTCGGTGAGCCTCGTAAACCCTATCCCCTCGACGCAATCTACGCAACAATGTAAAGGTCGCATCGCAAATAAACACGCCTAGCATAATCAACCAAGCCCAGAGAAAGCCGGGTTCCGCCCATACAGCTTGCAGCGAAAGAATACCCAACGTGATACCTAGGAAACCGCTACCTGCGTCGCCCATGAATATTTTAGCAGGAGGGAAATTCCAAAAAAGAAATCCGGTTACCGCCATCGCGAGTGTCGCCGGAGCCCAAATCAAATTCTCAAAACCGAAAAAAAAGTAAATGGCGCACATCCCTAAACAAACGCTGATAGCCTGAACGCTGGCTAGACCGTCGATACCATCCATAAAATTATAAAGATTGAGCATCCATACAAGATAAAACGCTGCAAGCGCATGCCCTATCCAACCCAAATCTATAGAGAATCCCAAAATACTTAAGACTGGTAAGCCATTGAACCAGAACAGCGCCCATAGCGCCGCTACAAAATGCAATAGCAAACGCCAACGTGCAGCAATATGCCCATGATCATCCATAAAACCGATCACCGCGACTAAGCTCCCGGCGCCTACCAACCCAGTTAGCCAAGCAAAAGGTTGTAATTGAAGACATCCGAGCAAAACCAATGAAATCAAGAACGTCACTACAATCGCAACTCCACCGCCACGCGGAGTGGGAATTGAATGGGAGCTCCGCGCATTGGGAATGTCTATGATGCTGCGATGCAACGCGTATTGTCGCAACACTGCCGTCAAAACAAACGATAACAATACAACTATCGGAAAAAAATACCAATACTTCATTTAGTTCGCTCGTTCAGAAAATGATCCACCGTTTTTCGTAGCCCCTGATCCACAGTGACCACCGGGCACCACCCCAACAACGCGCGAGCTTTGGTAATGTCAACTTGCAGAGAACCAAAAAGCCGTTGGGAAAGCGCTGCCTTACCCAACAGCTTGGCGCCAGCTCTCAATATCGACTCAGGTACAGGCAACAGACGCGCAGAACTGCTCAGCATATTTGCCAGTTTTTGTAGTAGTTGCGTAGTGGAAACATCCTCACCATCACTCACCAAAAATGTCTGATCACAAGCCGCAGGGTGACTTATACACGTCATGATAAAATCCACGAGGTTATCCAAAGCAACCAGACTCCGCTGATTACATATCGCGCCGAATGGTAACGGTACACCTCTTTGCAACCACTTCATCATGCGCTCAAAATTGGCGGTTACACCCGGACCATAAACGAGTACTGGTCGAACAATGACAACTTCCAGGCCTGTCTCGACAGCAATCAGACGCAAGCCTGCTTCAGCTTCCATTTTGGAAACACCGTACGGATCAACGGGCGCTGGCACATCAGTTTCCCTATATGGATGCCCAAGCACGGTGCCCTCTCCATTGACCTTTACCGAACTTACGAAAATGAACCGCTTAGCACCAGCCATTGCAGCACTACGGGCTAATTTAAGCGTATAGCTGACATTAACCAGACGAAAAGCAGCCAGAGGATCAACTTCTTTATCATTCATGACGTGGACACGTGACGCAAGATGGATCACGACTTCAGCGCCTTTCAATGCGTTGAGATCCGTATCGATAATGGAAAAATCGGGCACGTGATGATAAACGACATTTTTTACGGGCTGCGCAGGTACATGACGAACAATCGCGCCTACGTGATAATCAGTAACGCTTATAAATTTTTCAATCAAGCGCCTTCCCACAAATCCACTGCCGCCGGTAACCAATATCCTGGTCATTTCTTCTGTCTCAAAATTGCCAATACGACGCACAATACTGTAAATAGGATTTTATCTCGAACACGTCTACGGCACTTATAACCGGAAAAAGCTAATCGAATAAGGTCGACGCGGCGCAAGCTTATCCAACTCTGGACGAAAGGAGTATTTTCAACGCCCGTCAACTTGGAAATCAAAGCAGCTTGATTTAACCACCAGCCATCAAATACTTTCAAGAGCCTTGTTCTAAAAGCCTTTAATCCGCTATTCACGCCAACTTGATTATTGGAATGTTGCCGATACCTCATATAGGAGTTATCGTCAATCACCCACTTATACCCCTGAGACCTGCTAAAAGCATAACAATACCAATCATGAAGTGTGACACACTGCACCTCGGAATAGCCATCAATAATATGTTGTTTAAGCTGAGAAAATAATGTCTTGGTAAAAACATAAGTGCAACCAGGACCTGCAGCTTCGAAAAGATGATCATATTTAACTTGAGGTTGCGATTTAACGATTAGACATTCTTTGCCATCGGGCCAGAAAGCGGTAACGTTCCCTGAGTAACCGTCCGCACACGCTGTTGATAATACGTCTGCTGCATGGATTAGCTTTTGAGTTGACCATATGTCATCCTGATCAGCGAATGCCACGTAATGATAACCCTCTGCCGGTGCATCTTTGATTAGTCTGAAAAAGTTACGAGCCGCGCCACCAAATTTGACACCATGCGCAAGAAACTCTACACGAGGATCTAATTCAGCTAAATCCGCGACCCAGCACTCAGTACCGTCCGTTGAGGAATCGACGCTAATCAAGAGCTTAACGGATACGCCTTCTTGATTAAGGATGGATGACACTTGCTCAGCAATCCACTCCATACCATTGTACGCAGCGAGCAATACTAAATAACGGGGTTGCATCAACGCATTTTTCATCAAGAGCAAATCTCGTGCAAATCAATACAGTACGAAAACTCGTAACACCGCCGATATCGCCGATTCAATGAACTGGACCTAAGCTTTTTCTAAGTCCGTGGCGAACCCCCCGCGCCATCATTTTCAACGATTGTATCTTATCCTTATCAATAACCAGATTTACGAAAAAACGAAGTACTAAAGCAATGGATAATCTTTTCTTCCAGCACATTGGGGTGTGCTCCATACGGCAGACCGCCACTGTATTCCTGAAGAAAAAATAGCGACGCACGGGGGAATATCGAAAAAAACTCAACCCAAAAATCTTGACCGGCGGTGCGTCTGACAACGCATGCCCCATTTCTACGCTTAGACAACCGTATAGCGTATAACCTTGATCACGAACTCTAAAGCACCATTCAGTATCAGTAAAATCGACAAACATACCATCGTCGTATTTGATACCTTCCTTCCAAGCGATGGTGTCCACCAGCATACCGGAAGTGATGAGTGCATCAGCACGTACTAGACCACTTGAGTCCTGCGACACGAAAACTGGTGCAATAACACCGTTGACTGACTGATAAAAAGGAAACGGAATTCTCTTCCCGTCTCTTCGATCAAAAAAAGCAGGACTCACAGCAATACATTTTTCATCTCGGGATTTGGCAAGCCGCATCGCAGATTCAAGTTCACTGATAAGGTCTGGCTCAGCATGACTATCTTGATCAAAAGTCACCACGTACTGAATACCACTGTCAACCGCCAACTGAAACCCTGCGTTTAACGCAACACCTAGGCCTTTATTTCCATCCAAAGACAAATATTTTACAAACGATTTCACTTCAGGGCGCTCCTGAAGAAAGTTTTCTGCTCCGCCATTATCAACCAATATCAATAGAGCGACCTGCTCAGACAGCGAAACCAGAAGATCGTCAAGAACTTTTATATCGGGATTATAGCCAACAACCACCGCCGCAATCGTCTCCAACTTACTCTCCAATTGTTTGCCCCTGTGCAACCAGAGACAGTTGATCCCTCGTTATTACAGACCAATACCACAATACTACCAAGAAGCCAAATGAGTTAAGCAGCACTGGATTGCTCATAGACATAATTATATACAAAAGCATTATCACCCTACAGGAAGAAAAACTTGAATTTAATGGGACATTTCGCACGGGAAAAAAAAGAAGCATCAACAGTACAATAGAGAGAGGTAAGCCAAAAAAACGAATAGCATCCATCCACGTAATTTCAGTCTGAGATACCACTACACCATACCCCTCAGTAAAAAAATAAGATCCGAGGCCTTGCCCAAAAATTAACATTTTCCAATCAATGATATTGAAAAACGAAACCAAATGGCCGATTTTAATACTATTGGATTCCTCATCTGAGCTCAATATACTCGTCTCGTTTGCAAGATAACCTACGAAAAATATTAAGATGGGAATAGTAAACATTATCAATATGAGCCGCATGGACCAACTCTTATAAAAAAAATACAACACAAGCAGTGATACTAAAGCCATTGCCATCAGGGCGCGAGAGGCTGAGCATATAATAGCCGTTAAAATAACAGCAATGAAAAACAATGCAGTTATTTTTTTTGACTTTAAATAATCAATAAAAAAAAGCGAAAGTGGAACCAACAAAAAAGGCGAAGATCTATGATGCAGCATAAACATCTGCAGCCCACCAAAATTTCGTGTACCGTAAAAACCTAACTCATTCACATTGTAGAAGTTAAGCAATTCGTTACCCAGTGCTAATCCCGGCAGTACCATGAGCAGAAAGCATAAACTACACATCAAAATCGCAAAAATAGCTCCTGTCAACTTCACGGCTCTGGACATATCAATTTTAAAAAAATCGATATAATAAATAAGCACTAAAG
>NZ_VJWO01000094.1:0-8092 GCF_014889455.1 Pseudomonas sp. K8 | reverse complement strand
TGGCGCTGGGGCATACCCCAAACAGACGCCGGATAGATTTAAGCAAGCCAACCACACCACCCGTTGATCAGTATTGCAAAAATGGGGGTGACCATAGATTTTTTTATACCTGCGATTTACGATCCCTTCCGCAACGCTTCAGATGTGTTCCGCAACTTCACCGTTTTAACCGGATTACGTACTGGATCACCTCTTCAAGGGTGCCTATGTCTGGAGCGTTGCTCGCTAATGCTTCTGGGCGGCACCATGGATAGTCCAGGTGGGATACCCACTCCATGATGGTGTGAAGATCGGTAGGTGGCAGGGTTTTCATATGCTCGATGGTGATAGTGAGCCGCTCGACAAGTCCCGACTCGGGATTGAACTGCCATCCATACTGACCACAACCGACTCGGACCTCGCCGGAGTTTTTGTCGGACATAGCGACCAGCCATTGGCATTGGAACGTTTTGCTATCCGGCTCCGGTGGGTGTCCCAGACAAAAGGTATAGACGTTTTCGAATGTCTGACCGAAGCGACTGACCAGCACGTCGCCGATGGACTCAAGGCCTTCAACGTGGGGTGGAAACGAGATAGACCCCGTGTGTACCACCATCTCCAGTTGTGCATCCGGCATAAAAGCCTGGCGCAGCAGATGCGGGCGGTTACTGTCCTTGGCGTTTATGTACTGCTGAATCGACCGTTGAGCTGTGTTCATTGTTGGTCCATTGCATCCATTCGTTGTTGTTGAGGGCAGTGCCGGCATCCAGGAGCGGTTGTTCGAAGGAAAACGAGCAGCCGATGGTGAAGGCAACCAGGTCATCCTGCCACAGGGGCACTATGTCTAGCAGTTCTTCGCTCATGCGCTAGGGCGGCAAAAAATTCTGAAGGAGCCCCGCTTGGTTAACTGTATCGACCAGTCGACCGGCTGTGTGGGGCAGATGTTGCGTGGACGTCGGAGCTTTCACCCTTCCTGGGAAGGGCGCCTCGCATAGACGGCCAAAACAATGCGTTCGGAATGAATGAGGTATTCAAGCATTGCTTCGCGAGCTTTGGCCATCTCGTTGCGTTCAACGAGTTCAAGAATCTGAAAGTTCATATCGACGTAGGGCTCATGCAAGAACTCGGCGTCCTGCAACAGCCCAAAAGTCAGCCGTAGCTCTGCAAGTATGCGCCGGAACATGGCGTTCAAGCGTTCACTGTCCGCAAGTTCAACGACTGCCGTATGGAAGTCCATGTTAGCTGTGCCCACTGCCAGCCAGTCCCCCGCGTCCCGTGCTCGTTGGGCCTGTTCTGCCGCTGCGCGCATGTTCTTCTTCGCCGGGTGGCGCGGGTAAGCCTCGGCCAACGCCTGGCATTCGATGAGGCGTCGCACGCGGTAGATGTCGATGACGGCCGCGATGCTGGGAACCACCACGAATACCCCACGGTTGGGTTCGTGTCGTAACAGGCCGTCTTTGGCCAGCGTCCGGAATACTTCGCGCAGGGTGTTTCGCGAGATGCCGAGGTTTTCGCTGAGCACCTGCTCGGACAGCCGTTGCCCAGGTGTGAATTCGCCTTGGGTGACTTGCTGACGCAACTGTTCGGCGATCCGCTCGTTTAGCGTCTGGGCTACGAATGAAGGGGAGGCGGGAAGGGGCATCGAGCGGACTTCTGAGTGGCAGGGGCGATTGGATTCTAGCAGGTTTTGCCCTACTCGCAGTGTCGCTTTTTCTTGTAGGGCTGAAACAGATTGGTATTTTGGCATACATATTTCTTTTTTTTATCTGTGTTGGTTTGTTGTTCAATTCTGTTGAAATGATCATTCAATCGGATGAAGATAGTTGAGTGATCTAAGAAAATAACTCAAACAACTTGGAGAAACGCCGGTGCCCACTGACATCAACTTGTGGCCCTTGCTGGGGGTCGTCGTCATCATCGTGGGCTTCGTCCTGCGCTTTAATCCCATGTTGGTCGTGATTGTCACGGCCGTCGTCACCGCCTTCGCGGCGCACTTTCCGGTCGACAGGATTCTTGCCGCCATCGGCACGGGCTTCATCAAGACGCGTAACCTGCCGTTGATCATCCTGTTACCGCTGGCGGTGATTGGCTTGCTCGAGCGTTATGGTTTGCGCCAGCACGCCCAGCGATGGATCAGCAGCATCAAGTCCGCGACTGCGGGCCGCTTGCTGATTGTCTACCTTGGCGCACGCCAGATGACCGCAGCCATCGGCCTTACCAGCCTGGGCGGTCATCCACAAATGGTGCGACCGCTGCTCGCGCCAATGGCAGAAGGTGCTGCCGAAGCCCGTTTTGGGGCACTGCCGGAGAAGGTTCGCCACAAGCTGCGAGCGTATGCCGCAGCGACCGATAACGTCGGCCTGTTCTTCGGCGAAGATATCTTCGTGGCTTTCGGCGCGATCGTGCTGATGACCACGTTCTTGCGTGAGGCGGGCATCGAAGTCGAGCCGATCCGCGTCGCGCTCTGGGGGATTCCGACAGCTATTTGCGCATTCACCATCCATGCTTGGCGCCTGCGCCGGCTTGACACTTGGTTGATGCGCGAGATGGCCAGCGGCGCCGCGGCTGCAACCGTCACAGTCGAAGGCAAGGAGTCCCGACCATGACGCTCACGATCACGCACCTGTACTACCTCGTCGGTGCCATCCTCGCCATCACCGCGGTGATGACACTTATGGACCGCCAGCACTCAAAGCGCTATTCCAGTGCCTTTTTCTGGGGCCTTTATTCGCTCGTCTTCTTGCTCGGCGACCAGTTGCCGCCGGTCTGGGTCGGCGTCGGTGTTGTGGTGATGGCGCTGATTGCAGCCTTCGGCGGTGTCGGCATTGGCCGTCACGTGGCCCGCTCGGCGGCGGAGTACTCGGCCAGCGCCAATCTGCTGGGCAACAAGCTTTTCATCCCCGCCCTGGCGATCCCGGCCGTGACCATGATCGGCACGCTGTCGGCGAAGTACCTCGTGGTTGGCGGCATACCGCTGCTCGACCCGAAGAACACCACGATGGTAAGCCTAGGGCTAGGCTGTATGGTCGCGCTTGCGCTGGTCTGCAAGATGACGAACGAAACGCCGATGCAAGGCATCCGCGAATCGCGTCGGCTGACCGATGCGCTCGGTTGGGCGCTGGTACTGCCGCAGATGCTCGGCATGCTGGGCCTCGTATTCTCCGACGCAGGTGTGGGCAAGGCCGTGGCGCATATCACCACCAGCTACATCAACATGGATGTACGCTTCTTCGCGGTGATGGTGTACGTGGTTGGCATGGCACTTTTCACCATCATCATGGGCAACGGTTTCGCCGCCTTCCCTGTGATGACAGGGGGCGTCGGGGTGCCAGTCCTGGTCGGCATGTACGACGGTAACCCGGCCCTTATGGCAGCCATCGGCATGCTCTCGGGTTATTGCGGCACCTTGCTTACGCCGATGGCAGCCAACTTTAATATCGTACCGGCGGCCCTACTCGAACTGCCCGACAAAAACGCGGTGATCCGCGCGCAGGTGCCCACGGCGCTGGCCTTGCTGACTTGCAATGTTTTCATCCTGTATTTCCTGATGTTTCGCTAAAGAAAAGAAAACAACATGAAGATAGACCTCAATAGTGACTTGGGTGAAAGCCTGGGCGCCTGGCGCATGGGTGACGACCACGCGATGCTCAGCATCGTGAGCAGTGCCAACGTGGCCTGCGGCTTCCACGCTGGCGACGCTGCCGGCATCCTGCGGACGCTACGTCAAGCGGCGGAGCGCGGCGTGGCAGTAGGCGCGCACGTCGCCTATCCCGACCTCGTCGGTTTCGGCCGCCGCCAAATGGACGTGGCAAGCGCCGACCTGCAGGCTGACGTGATCTACCAGATCGGCGCGCTGAAGGGGTTGGCTGCGGTGGCCGGCACGTCGGTACGATACGTCAAGCCACACGGAGCGCTCTACAACACCATCGCGCACGATAAGCGCCAGGCACACGACGTGATTGCCGCCATCCGCGCAATCGACCCGTCGCTGGTGCTGGTCGGTTTGGCCGGCTCGCCGCTACTCGGCTGGGCGCAGGCAAGCGGGCTGAGCACGGTGGCTGAAGCCTTTGCCGATCGCGCCTACATGCCGAACGGTTCGCTGGTCTCCCGCCGCGAGAAGGGCTCCGTGCTGCACGATGCACAGGATGTTGCCGAGCGCATGCTACGCCTGGCGACCGAAGGTGTGGTCACGGCCATTGACGGCAGCATCGTGCGCCTTAAGGCCGATTCGGTCTGCGTGCATGGTGACAGCCCCGGCGCGGTGGAGATGGCGCGGCAAGTGCGTGCGCTGCTTGAGCGTTCGGGCGTCAAGGTCGCTCCTTTCGTCGACATGGGAGTCGTACCGTGATGCGATTTCTGCCGGCTAATCTCGACGCCCTGTTGGTCGAGCTGGATGACTTGTCGCAGACGCTGGCGCTGCTTGCATCACTACAGGCCGAGCCCATCGATGGCATCGTCGAACTCGTGCCGGCCGCGCGCACGGTCATGGTTCACTTCCGGCCTAACACGGTGACGCATGATGAACTCGTCACGCGCATCAGCCGCCGCGACCTCACGGCGCAGATCGAGCGTGCGACCACTCGCGTGGAGATTCCGGTCTCCTACGAAGGAGAGGACCTTGACGAGGTCGCGCAGATGCTTGATCTCTCGCGCGAAGAGGTGATTCGCCGTCATACCGGCTGCGACTACACCGTTGCCTTCACTGGCTTCGCACCTGGGTTCGCCTATCTGAGCGGCGGCCACCCAAGCCTCAACGTGCCGCGTCGCACTACGCCACGCACGCGCATCCCCGCGGGCGCCGTGGGGTTGGCCGGCGCTTTCAGCGGCGTCTATCCGCAGGCCAGTCCGGGGGGGTGGCAGATCATCGGCGTGACTGCCACGCCGATGTGGGACCTAAGCCGTGACGTGCCCGCGCTGCTGCAACCGGGCTTCAAGGTACGTTTCGTCGATGTTTCAGGGCGGCAGGTTTCGACTTTGCCAGCGCCGTCGCCTGGCCCCGTCGAGGTTCCGCTCCACAATGGTCCGGCGCTTGTTGTCCGTAGCACCGGCCTGCAGGCGCTGTTCCAGGATCTCGGGCGCGAGGGTCTGGCCGGGCAGGGCGTATCCGCCTCAGGGGCGATGGATAAGGGCGCACTGCGCGCGGCCAACCGTCTGGTCGGCAATGCGAGCGACATGGCCTGCGTCGAGATCGTCTACGGTGGCTTCCAAATCACGAGCCGCGCAGACACGGTGGTGGCCTTCACCGGTGCCGATGCGCCGATCGAACTCACGCGTGCGAACGGCGCTCGATATCGTGTGCCAGGCCATGAAGCCATCGCACTTTCTGATGGCGACAGTCTGTCGCTTGGCGACCCGCGTGCCGGCATCCGCAGCTACCTGGCGGTGCGCGGTGGCTTCGCGATCGCGCCCGTGCTCGGAAGTCGATCGACGGACACGCTCGCGCAGGTCGGTCCGCCGCCCATCAAAGCCGGTGACATTTTGCCGATACCTGTGGTCACGCATGGCTCCATCGTCGGCGCGCCCGAAACGCCTCGTGCCGATCTACCGACAACGACGCAGACCGTGGTGCTCGATGTCGTGATGGGGCCGCGCACCGACTGGTTCACACTGCAGGCCATTGCATTGTTGGCGAGCCAATTATGGACTGTGACGCCGCAATCGAACCGCGTCGGCCTGCGTCTGGCCGGTGAAACGCCGTTGATGCGCGCACAGATCGCCGAACTGCCCAGTGAAGGCACCGTGTTGGGCGCGATTCAGGTGCCGCCAAGCGGCCAGCCCGTGCTCTTCCTTGCCGACCACCCGCTGACCGGTGGCTACCCAGTGATCGGCGCTGTCGCCCCTTACCACCTCGACCGTGCGGGGCAGATCCCCATCGGTGCGCAGGTGCGCTTCAACCCCATACGCGCGTTCACCGCGGCCCTCTCTTCCGACCTGCGAGAAACCCCATGAAGAAAGTTCTTATCGCCAACCGCGGCGAGATCGCTGTACGCATCGTGCGCGCCTGTGCCGATTATGGTGTGAAATCCGTCGCGGTGTATGCCGACGCCGACATCGACGCGATGCACGCTCGTATGGCCGATGAGGCCTACGGCCTTGACGGCCAGCGCCCGGCCGACACCTACTTGAACATCGAAAAGCTGCTCGCCGTGGCCGACCGCTGTGGCGCCGACGCGGTACACCCCGGATACGGCTTCCTTTCGGAAAGCGCAACTTTTGCCAGGGCCGTGATTGGCGCGGGCCTGAAGTGGATCGGCCCTTCGCCGGCAGCCATCGAGGCATTGGGTGACAAGGTGCAGGCGCGCAAGATCGCCCTGGCTGTCGGTGCGCCGTTGGTGGCTGGCACGTCGGAGCCCGCGCGCGATGCGCAGGAGGTCGTGGCCTTTGCCGAGAAGAACGGCCTGCCGATCGCCATCAAGGCGGCCTTTGGCGGTGGCGGCCGCGGCATGAAGGTCGCATGGCGGCTCGACGAAGTAGCCGAATTGTACGAGTCGGCGGTGCGTGAAGCGGTCACTGCTTTCGGCCGTGGCGAGTGTTTCGTTGAACAGTTCCTCGATCGGCCTCGTCATGTCGAGGCGCAGGTGATCGCCGATACGCACGGCCATGTTGTCGTGCTCGGCACGCGCGATTGCTCGTTGCAGCGGCGCAACCAGAAGCTGGTGGAAGAAGCCCCCGCGCCCTTCCTCAGTGATGAGCAGCGTGAGCGCATCCATCAATCGGCGCGCGATGTGTGCGCGAAGGCAGGCTACGTCGGTGCGGGGACTGTCGAGTTTCTGTTGAGTCCCTCCGGAACAATCTCGTTTCTGGAGGTCAACACGCGCCTGCAGGTCGAGCATCCAGTGACCGAAGAGACAACGGGCATCGACCTCGTCGTCGAGCAACTGCGCATCGCCGATGGCTTGCCGCTGTCGGTCACCGAGACGCCGAAGCCGCGCGGTCATTCTTTCGAGTTTCGCATCAACGCCGAGGATGTGGGGCGCGGCTTTCTACCCGCGCCGGGGTTGGTGCATCTGTTCGAGGCCCCGTCGGGGCCCGGCGTGCGCGTCGATACCGGCGTGCAGTCGGGTTCTACCGTCCCAGGTACATTCGATTCACTGATGGCCAAGTTGATCATTACTGGCGCCACCCGTGCCCAGGCTATAGCCCGCGCGCGCCGGGCGCTGAAGGA
Organism: Pseudomonas sp. K8; assembly: GCF_014889455.1. Lineage (NCBI taxonomy): Bacteria > Pseudomonadati > Pseudomonadota > Gammaproteobacteria > Pseudomonadales > Pseudomonadaceae > Pseudomonas > Pseudomonas sp. K8. The sequence continues at coordinate 948 of NZ_VJWO01000094.1, read as the reverse complement.
GTTCCGAATCGAAGGGGTGCCATCGGTGCTTCCTTTTCACCGGGCGGTGATGGCACACGCCGATTTCACATCAGCCGATGCTTTCAGCGTGCATACGCGCTGGATCGAGACAGATTTTGCCGACACGCTGGCGGCCGCTGTACGGCCTGAACCGCTGGCCGATATCGCGCTGGTACGCACGGCCGTGGAGATCGATGGCCGAAGGATTGCGCTCGGGTTGCCGGCTGAACTGCTGCGCGGGCTACATTCCACTGCGCCGTCTGCTGAGCGCGAGGGGGCTGATGTGTCTTCCATTTCGACGGATGCCGCCGCCGTTGTAGCCCCGATCTCGGGCACCCTGCAGTCCTGGAACGTCGCCGACGGCGACAACGTGGCTGTGGGCGACACCCTCGCTTCCATGGAGGCGATGAAGATGGAAATGCAAGTCACGGCACACCGCGCAGGACGCATCACCCTAACGGTGTCCGTGGGTTCGACCGTCGCCGCAGGCACTGCAATCGCAAAAATTGTGAGTTGATGAGAGTCGACTCGCTCGCCCAGGGCTCGGCTCAACACGACTGAATTATTCGCTGTTGAAGGTTGTGATTTTTTAGATGGGATGAATAAATGATTGATGTTGCAACTCAAATGAAACGGACAGCTTTAGTTGCTTTTATGGCAGTAGCATCGGGGTGTTCGTCACCGCCAGAGCGTAGCGCTAATTCCACCAGACCTGCTGAGCCACTCGCGGATTCTCACTTTCATGTTTCCAACTATGCCTTCCAAGGCACAACGCTGCGCAATCTGGTAGATAACTACATGTAGCCTTTCCAATACATTTAATACCATCAAGTTACACGATAGGCGTGACGCACTTCATTTTGAACGGTCTTATTCATCGAGCATTAAAGCTTGTGACTAGAGAGTGTTGTGATGAAATTGAACAATCTAACTAAGGCGGCACTGATT
>NZ_VJWO01000093.1:0-9174 GCF_014889455.1 Pseudomonas sp. K8 | reverse complement strand
TGACCCTGCAGTTGTTGCAGTACCACGATTCACCCTTCAGGTTTTGCGATAGCTGAACAACAGATGATGTGAACGGCACACCGGCCTGGCGAAGATCCTGACATAAAAATCGGCTTCAGAAGCCGACGGGTTTTTAAGGATCGTCAGGCGCGACTCTCATCGTGGCGCTGGGGCATGCCCCAAACAGACGCCGGATAGATTTAAGCAAGCCAACCACACCACCCGTTAATCAGTATTGCAAAAATGGGGGTGACCATAGATTTTTTATGTCGCGGGTTCAGTCCTGCCGGTTTTGCAGAATCTTGCGGGCGAGGGATGCGTTGACGTAGTCGGTCATCAGCGTCAGGCCTTTATAGGGTTCGATCTTCTTGTTGTCGATGCACAGCTGCGCCATCTGCAACAGCACCTCGCCATCGCCACCACCTGGCTCACCAGCACGTAGGGCAACAACCGGCTGCCCAGGGAAAATACCTGCAGCAACTGTTCTCGCGACTGCTGCGCACGCCGCCCCGCCCATTGCGTACCAGCCAGCGCGACCACGCCGATCAGCACGTTGACATAGGCTTGGGCTTGTTCGGGAACCCGCGCGCCCTCGGTGGCGCGCTGCAATTGTCATGTTCCAACGCCGGCCAGCAGCAAGGGAAAAATGATCAGCAGGAAAAGCAGTTTTATGGCGTTCATGGGAGTCCGTTCGCAACGCAGAAAGCGAACGTTTATACCGAAGAACAGGTGGGGTGGGCGAGAGGAGCGGTCTTCCCGGGCGTTAGGAAAAAGCGCCGCGGGAAGGAGGAGGGCTCTGTAGGCTAAATCGTCAGCATCAGGCTTTGGCTGGCGCCAGTTTCTTGCAGTTTGCCTTGCGGGTCGGGTATTGCTCGCACTTGCGCAGCACGGTTTGCACCTGCTGCGCGTTCTGCAGTTGCTGGTTGGCCAGCAACTTCTCGGTGATGAACAGTTCTGCCGAGCCCAGGTTGCGTTCGGCCTTGTCGATCATCGCCAGTGCCGATTGCCCGTCGCCGCGCTTGAGGTGGTAGCTGATCATCAGGTCATAGGTCGACGGGCCGGCCAGGCTCCAGTCCTTGATGGCCTGCAACTCTTTCAAGGCTTCGCCGCTGTTGCCCTGGGCCAGGCGCACGGTATACGCCGTGCGCCGGATGCTTGGCTGGTCCTTGACCGGCGAGGCCAGGGCTTTGCGGATAAACCCGTCGGCCGCAGGCAGCTTGTTTTTCTCCAGGGCGTCGTTGGCGAAGTAGGCGTCCTTGTAGCCCTGCATGGCCTTGGCCACTTGTGGCGTACTTTTGATCTTCGCCCAGCTCTCGGGGTTGATGCGCGCGCGGCGCTCCTGGCGGTACTCGCGCTGCAGGTACTGGCGCAACTCGGTGTCGCGATCCATCGCCGACATGTGGGAGCGATTGAAATACTGGGTGGTCGCGGAAATGCTGGTGGTCAGCCCATCTTTGACCAGCACGTCCAGCTCCTGGGTGAAGCGGTTGAGATTGAACTGCTGCAGCGAATCCTGCATGGCGTTCTTGCGCGCGGTCAGGAAGCCGCTGAGCAACGGTTTCTGTTTGCCCTGGAAGTCGTTGAGGCGCTCCAGGCTATGGGTGGCGGCACGGGGCGCGTAACCGGCGCGGATCATCAAGTCGGTGCCGAGCAGGTCGGCCTGGTCTTCCTGGGTGCGGCCCCACGCAGTGCTCCACACATGGTCGGAAAACGTGTTGGCCAACGTGGTGTAGAGCACGGTGTTGCCGATGGTTTTCTGGGTGCCGGCGGGGTCTTTGCTGAACAGCTTCATCGTGCCGGAACTGCGGTCCACGCCGGTATCGGCGGCCATGGTGGCCAAGGCCACGGTGGAGGCCACTGTGGTGAACATCTCTTTCTGCTGCTGGAAGGCCGCCATGCGGTCATGGTGATGCAGCAGAACGTGGCTCATTTCGTGGCCGAGCATTGCAGCGATTTCATCTTCGCTGCCGACGTTGTCCAGCATGCCCAGCGGCACGAACACATTGCCGTAAGGGTCCGCCGAGGGCCCGAAGCTGTAGCTGTCGGTGATTTTCACCTGCAAGGCCGGCAACTCCCCCGGCCAACCTTTGGACAGGCGCGTGACAATCCCCTGCAGATACACCTGCAGCATCGGGATATCCACCAGGTTCTGCTGGCGTGCTTCGGCCGCCGGTACGGCGCGCCCGTCATAGCTCAAGCGCTGCTGGCTCTGGCGTTGCGGGTCGAGCTTGTAGTACTGGCGCACGTCGGTGTTATCCACGTAGTGGCCCTGGACCCTGGATTGGGTCGACGGACCCACCAGGTTCAGGAACGCCTGGTCGGCGCCCTTCAATGTCGCGCAACCACTGAGTACCGTGCTGGCCAGTAAGCTGGCTGCCAATAGAGATCCCTTCACCGCACCGCTCCTTTTATTGATTGCAGCCCGCACCAAAACCGATGGTGGAGTTGTTGCGGCTGTCTTTGGTCTGGCTCTTGGTCAGGCCCTGGCAGGGCAGGTCGACCACATTGAGTGGCGGTTCGATGCGCAGGTCCATGGTGTCCAGCCAGACCTTCTGACCCGCCAGCTCAACCTGCACCAGATCCAGCGCCTTGTTGTACTGCAACACGGGGACGGGTTGGGTCGGCGCGTCTTTTTTCGGCAGCTCGCGCTGTTGTTTACCCTGCTCATCCAGCACCGCCACCGGGTCGGCCAGAAACGCCTTGATGCTGTGGGTTTCCGCCCAGGCACCCTGGGTGAAGAGTGCAACGAGCACGACGATCAGACTTCTGTTCATCCTTGGATTCCTTGAGTCAAATGACAAAGCGACGCGCTCAACGATCGCGATCGAAGAAGGCTTCGATCCGTTCGCTGAACAGCACCAACGACAGCAAAACAATGCCCAACACGTTCACCGGCGTGATGTGGCTGACGCTCAGCAGCACACTCACCGAGACGAGCACCGACATCACCAGCAGCCATGACGGGCACGGCGAAGAAAAAAACCAGATTTCCTGGCGCCGCCACCGGCTCCAGGTGCGCTGACCCGCCAGCCGCCGCGCGTGCAGCGCCTTGAGCACGGCAATCAACGCCAGCAGGCCCAGTTCGAGCAGGTCCAGCCAATTAAAGGGCAGGCCAGGGAAGTTGGCAGGCTCATGGTCATAGTCCATGCCCGCATTGATCAGGTTGTCGAGGGCCATGGCATGCAGATAAACGCCAGGTAGCTGGCCGTGTACCGGCGACTCCACCAGATCACCCGTCGAGGTGATATTGGCCCCGACCAGGATCAAACGGTCGCGCAGCAACTCGGCGACCAGGGCTTGGTCGTCCGGGTCGCTGACTTCCAGGTCGCTCGCCGCCAACGTCAGCGTATAAGGGCAGCGTGCCTGCTCCGAGCCATCGAGTTTCCAGAACACCGCCTGGAGCAACTGCGCCAGGCCATCCAGCAAAAAATGCCGCGCCGGTGCGCAGTGGCGCACGTCGGCGATCCGCGCCTGCTCCGGTGCCAGCTTCAGCCCCCATTGCACCGCGATCGGTTGCCGGCGTGCGGCGGTTTGGGCGTCCACCGGCGGCGACGGGCAGGCCTGTGTCCCACAGAATGCGCGGTACAGCGCCAGGGCCGGTGTTTCCATCAGGCCTATGGGCGTATTCACCGCCAGCGGGTACTTGTCATCGACTCCATCCCATGCCACCAGGCCCGGGCGGCTGACCTCGACAAACGGTGCCAGCGTATTGGCCTGGCCTGCCTCACCCCGCGCCACCCCGGTATTGGCCAGCCACAACGGAATGCCCTGGCGTTGATAGCGCTCGAACACATTCGCCAATAACTGACTGCCCCGTGCCGGGTCGCCGAAAGAGTGGTCATGGCTGTAGAGCAAGTCGACAAACACCGCCTTGGGTTTGAACGCCAGCAAGCGCTTGAACAACTTGCTCTGCTCGCCATAGGGCATCGGCCAGGAGGTGGCGTTGCGCATCAGGTACGCGTCATCGATCAACACCACCGCCACCCGCTGCTGCCCTTCATGGGCGTAGTGGCTGGCGAACATCCGGTTGAGCCACTGCGCCGACGCCTTGTCGCTGGAACTGGCCAGGCCGAAAGGATCGAGGATCGCCAGCAGCACGATGAGGGCCGCCAGCCAATAGCGGCGGTATTTGAACAGCGGGGGGGGCGACAACATCCATGTCTCGATAAAAGGCAGCAGCAAGACAGGGTTTTTAACGTGGTGGGGAGGGGGTGTCAATTGGAAAGGTGGCGAAATGCCATATTCTGTGTGTGAATTGCCGGCGCAACCTGAAACATCGTGAGCAGGCACAAACAAAAAGGCTCATCTTTCGGCGACCCTTTCCCGTTACTGCTCAAGCATCAAGCTACGCCAAATGATTATCGGCGCTTCCACAGGTACAACTTGCGGTTGCAACGGCGCCTGTGTGTGCGGTGGCGGTTCCTCTGGTTCAGGCGCTGGGGGCTGATACTTGGCGGCGTGCGCGTTATCGACTGACATATTGTTGGAGTGCGCTTATTGGAGAGTGATGATGACTTTGCCTTTTGACCTGCCCTGCTCGACGTAGCGCAACGCCTCTGCCGTCGATTCAAAAGGGAAGGAACGATCGATGACCGGTTTGATGACGCCAGCTTCGATAAGCGAGCTGATTTTTTGCAGTTGTACGCCGCTGGCCCGCATAAACAGAAATGCATAGTTCACCCCGTGCTTGCGGGCTTTTCTACGAATACCGTTGCTCAGCAGGCGCATGACTTGTCGCAGCATCCAGGACAAGCCTTGCGCTTGGGCAAAGGCGGCCGTCGGTGGCCCGGAGAGGGAGATGAGCTGTCCACCGGGCTTGAGAACCTCGACCGATTTCATCAGCACATCCTTGCCCAGGCTGTTCAATACCACGTCGAAATCGTGTAATTCGCTCGCAAAGTCGTGCTTCTTGTAGTCGATGACCACATCCGCCCCGAGCGCCTTCACCCATTCGACATTCGCCGTGCTGGTGGTGGTCGCAACAAAAGCGCCGAGGTGTTTGGCGAGCTGGATGGCAAACGTGCCGACACCGCCGGAGCCGGCATGAATCAACACCTTCTGGCCTTTTTTCAGCTGGGCGGTCTCAACCAGCGCCTGCCAGGCCGTCAAGGCGGCCAAGGGGACGGACGCCGCTTCGGCCATGTCCAGGTTCGAGGGTTTCAGCGCGAGTGCGTTTTCGTTCACGGCGATCAGTTCGGCAAACGTGCCGATGCGATCCTCGGGAGGGCGTGCATAGACTTCGTCTCCTGGGTTGAACCGCGTCACCGCCGAGCCTGTGCGAACGACCACCCCCGCCAGGTCGTTGCCCAAGACCAATGGAAATGTATAAGGCAGGATCAGTTTGAATTCGCCGGTTCTGATCTTCGAGTCCAACGGGTTCACGCTCGTTGCATGTACCTGGATCAGAACGTCATGCACACCGACCGCAGGGTCGGGCACTTCGCCAAGCAGTCCGTTCTGCTTGCCGTAGCGGTCGATAAAAAATGCCTTCATGTTGCAACGCTCTTGTCGGTGGAATGAGAACGGGGCGCGGCCCCGGCAACGTTGATGCGATGAGACGTTCAGGCGTCGAGGAACGCCAAGGCCTTGCTCACGAAATCGCCAGGGTGCTGGAAAATGCTGCCATGCCCGGCGTCCGGGTAAATGACCAGTTGCGCGTCAGGGATTCGCTTTGCCAGCTCAAGCGAGTTGACCGTGGGCACCATGATGTCGTTGTCGCCGTTGGCGATCAGCGTCGGCATCTGCAAGCGCCCGAGGTCTTGCGGCGCCTGCCTGCCCCACGCAGTAATGGCTTTTAATTGCCGAAAAAACGCACGGGGTGTCGGGCCTTTGTCCCGGTCTTGCTGGCGTTCTTTCAGCCGTTGCAAATACTCGGACGCGCCGCGTTGTCCGTTGGCCGTGCCGGTAAAGAATAGGTAGAACTTGGGATCGCGTAGCGTCAGCAGCCCCTTGAGCATCAACGGCCAGGTCACCGAGCCGACGTTGTCGATGCCTGTGCCGCCGGCCGGTCCGGTTCCGGTGAGGATCAGCCGGCGCACGCGTTCGGGGGCTTTCAGGGCGATGTCTTGAGCGACGAAGCCGCCGAGTGAAAAGCCGAGCAGGTCCACCTTGTCCAAACCCAACGCACGGATAAAACCGATGCCATCGTCAGCCATTTCACCGACGGTCAACGGCGCGGCGCCACCCGAGCCACCGATACCACGGTAATCGGTGGTGATGACACGCCGGTTTTTCGCCAGACCGTCAATGATCCTGGGGTCAAAGTTATCCAGCACTGCCCCCCAATGGTTGAACATGACCAGCGGCACCTGCGTTCTGGGGCCCAGATCGCGGTAGGCAAAAGGTATCCCGCCCACCAGAACCGACTGGTTCGCCGCGTGGACAAATGACGACGGTGAACCGGGATGATTGCTGCTAGCCAAAAGAGTCATGTTTATTCCGTGCGATTGCGGAGCGAGGCCGACCTGCTCGACAGGGTTCAGACTTCAGTCAAATAACGCGGCGCCACGACGGACTGTCTGATCTGCGACAAAAGACCCTGACGTGCGGTTTGCAGGGCATCCCAGCGCTCGCCTTCTTGCAGCGGCGGAATGGTCACTGGTTCGCGGCGATCGAAGCCGACCAGTGCGGCATCGACCAGGTCAGCCACTTCCATGACTTCGCTCAAGGTGTTGATGTCGATACCGGCGCGATCCCAGATCTCCGTGCGGGTGGCCGCGGGCAATACGGCCTGCACATAAACGCCCTGAGGTGAAAGCTCCAGGCTCAGGCCTTGGGAAAGGAACAGCACAAACGCCTTGGTCGCCCCATAGACCGACATACCAAACTCAGGCGCCAGGCCCACCACCGAACCGATGTTGATGATCGCGCCTTCACCGGCTTTGGCCAGGCGTGGCGCGATGGCGCTGGCGAGTCGCACCAGCGCCGTGGTGTTGAGGGCCACCAGCTGCGCCACGCTGTCGGTGCTTTGCTCGATGAAGCTGCCGGACTGCGCGGCACCGGCATTGTTGACGAGGATGCCGATGCAAGCGTCATCCCGCAGGCGCGCTTCGACGGTGTGCAGGTCGCCGAGTTGAGTCAGGTCGGCCGCAAGCACTTCAACGGCGACGTTGTGTTCGCCACGCAACTTTGCGGCGAGCGTTTCCAGGCGCGCGTGGTCGCGGGCAACCAACACCAGATCATGCCCGCGTTGGGCAAAACGCTCGGCGTAAACCGCGCCGATGCCAGTGGAAGCGCCAGTGATGAGAACAGTAGGGTAAGTCGTCATGATGTCAGCTCTTTATCGGGAACATGGATTGATGCACGAATAAAACCGGGCTCGATCAGCCAGTGCTCAGTTCGCGCGGGTGCTGGATTCGGCAAGCGTTGGGTAGTCGATGTATCCCGCCGCGCCGCCGCCGTAGAGCGTGGAGGGGTCGAAGGCGGACAGCGGCGCAGCGGTCTTGAGCCGCTCCACCAGATCGGGGTTGGCGATAAACGGGCGGCCAAAGGCGATCAGGTCGGCCCTGTCATGCGCAAGGCGTGCGGTGGCCAGGTCCAGGTCATAGCCGTTGTTGGCGATGTAAGTGTTCTTGAAGCGCTGGCGCAAGGCGTCGAAATCAAAGGGCGCCACATCGCGTGGCCCACCGGTTGCGCCTTCGACGACGTGCAGATAAACGATGTCCAGGGCATTGAGTTGATCGACGATGTAATCGAACTGAGCCTGTGGATCACTGCTCGATACCCCATTGGCCGGCGAGACCGGCGAAAGGCGAATCCCCGTGCGATCAGCACCAATCTCGGCGGCCACCGCGGCCGTCACTTCCAGCAGCAGGCGCGCACGGTTTGCGATCGAGCCGCCGTAGGCATCGGTGCGCAGGTTGGCGCCGTCCTTGATGAACTGATCCAGCAAATAGCCGTTTGCACCGTGGATTTCCACGCCGTCGAAGCCTGCCGCAATGGCGTTTGCCGCCGCTTGGCGGAAATCGTTGACGATGCCTGGGAGCTCGTCAATTTCCAGCGAGCGCGGCTCGGAAACGTCCTCGAAGCGATTATTGACGAACACCTTGGTCGCAGCACGCAGCGCGGAAGGGCCTACCGGCGCCGCGCCGTGCGGTTGCAGATCCACATGGGAAACACGGCCCACATGCCACAGTTGTAGGAAAATCCTCCCGCCCTTGGCGTGTACGGCATCGGTCACCTTGCGCCATCCCTCTATCTGAGCCGCTGTGTAAATACCTGGCGTGTCCTGATAGCCCTGCCCCTGCTGGGAGATCTGCGAGGCTTCGGAAATCAGCAACCCCGCGCTGGCCCGCTGGCTGTAATAGGCCGCAGCAAACTCACTCGGTACAAAACCCTTTCCGGCGCGATTGCGCGTCAGCGGCGCGAGAACCACGCGGTTCGACAGCGTCAGAGCCCCCAGTGTGTAGGGGGTAAACAGGTTCAAGTCGCTCATGGGTGTGTGTTCCGTGCCCGTTGGTAAATGGTCATCTTGCTTGCGATTAGGATGATGATCGAAATCTAAACTGTCAACGGTTTTGATTATGGTCGACATCTATGTATCATCAGCCGATGAATTTCAGCGGTAGAGAGGTATCGAACATGCGAGTGTCCAAGGCTCAGGCCCAGGCAAATCGGGAGCACATCGTCGAAACGGCCTCAGTCGTGTTTCGCGAGCGCGGCTTTGACGGAGTCGGCGTGGCCGACCTGATGGCCGCCGCCGGTTTCACCCATGGCGGTTTCTACAAACATTTCGCTTCAAAGGCCGACCTGATGGCCGAAGCCTCGGCCAACAGCCTTGCGCACTCACTGGCCAACGCCGAAGCATTGAGCGTGAAGGACTTCATCGATCTGTACGTCTCCAGGGAGCATCGCGACAGACGCGCCACGGGTTGCACCATGGCAGCGCTGTGCGGTGACGCTGCGCGTCAATCGGGCGACTTGAAATCGGCATTCGCTGAAGGCATCGAGCACATGCTGCAAACACTCGGCGAAAAATACCCGACCGGCCCGGATGCCGCGCCGGGTGAGGCAAGGCAGAAAATGATCGACCTGCTGGCACGCGCGGTCGGCGCGATCACGCTATCGCGCGCCTGCCCTGACGACTCGGCGCTGGCGGATGAGATTTTGGCGGTGTGTCATGGGCAGATGATTGAGTCGTTGTCGGAGTAGTTGGGGGGGGGGATGGTTGTGGGG
>NZ_VJWO01000092.1:0-9299 GCF_014889455.1 Pseudomonas sp. K8 | reverse complement strand
ATAACAAGCTGCGGATGGATGACACGCGGGGGCGGGAGCACGTCAAGGTCAGTACTGAGTATGGAGGTAAGAGCCAGCTGAACCTGGGGCATTTGGTGGATGCCGCGAAACAAAAGCGTGGGGAAGGGTTTGAGCTACGTACAGATGCTTGGGGGAGCATTCGTGCAGGCAAAGGGTTGTTCATCAGTGCGGATATACAGGCCAAGGCTTCTGGTGATGTGCTCACCATGGCGCCAGCCACCGATCTGGTCGCGGGAGCCACACAACAAATCGCTGATTGGCAGGCAATCGCCCAGTCTCATCGCAGTCGCAAACCAGCCATTGATGGTCTGCAACAGTTCCAGGACCACGCCAAAGACCTGAACGCCTCGGCCATCCTACTCAGTGCGCCCAAGGGCATTGGCGCGGTAACCCCTGAAAGCCTGCTGCTCAAAAGCGGCGAGGCGATGTATGTGCAAAGCAACGATGAGATCAACCTGGCTGCCGCTCAACGGCTGTCCGTCCATGCGAATCAGGCCATTTCCCTGCTTGCCCAGCAGGAAGGCATGCGCCTGGTGTCCGGCAAGGGGCCGCTGGAAATCGAATCCCACAACGACGTGTTGAATCTGATTGCCCAGCAAGACATCACCCTGCAGACCGTACAGGGGCATCTGCAACTGACGGCTAAAAACGGCATCACCTTGGCGTGTGGTGGCGGGTATATCCGCATCACACCAACCGGAGCCATCGACATCCACACCCCGGGCAAGCTCAACCTTAAAGGCCAACACGTCTGGGAAACCACGACCAGCCAGCGCTTTCCTTTGCGTGAGTTGCCGCAGTCGGTGTGCGAAGAGTGCCTGAAAATTGCTCAACCGCAAGCAGCGGGCGCGGTCATGCGCGCCACCGACTGAGGGTAGAAAAATGCAAGAACACTACACACGCTGGATCGAGCAAATAGAAAACCTGTGCGGTTCCGCGAACGTGGGGCATGTCGATGTCGTGGTTGATCAAGCCGCCTGGGATGTATCCCTATTGCCGGCCCTTCGCCTTATGGAACCGGGCATGCGCTGGTTTTCTTTATTCAGTGCAACACCAGAAGAGGCACTGTTGACGCAGGCGCCCATTTTGATGCGAATCAACCTTGACGACTGGCGGCACAAAGCCTGGCTGGAAGAATTGATTGAGCAAGTCGGGCATCTGCCACGCCTCATGCTGTTGATTTCACCTATGCCGTTTGATGTTTTGGCTAAGTCCCTTCAGGGGCTCTCGCAGCTTGAGTGGGGAGGCCAGTCGGGATTGCTGCGCTTCTATGACCCCCGCGTAATGCCCGAAGTGTTGGCCAGCGTATTGAGCCCAGAACAGAAAGAGCAATTCCTGCGCGTGACCCTGTTCTGGAGTTGGCTGAACCGGGACCAGCAGCCTGTCTGGCAGCCTGGTACCTATCGGTCGAATCAGCCCCTGGCTGAAACCTTTCCTCCCATCAACTTGGCTGACGCTCAATTTGACCGGTTGGGCAGCATCAGTGACGCACAGAGTCTGTTCGAAGTTGCCAGGGCGAGGTTTTCGGAACTTTCCCATGAGCAGTGTTTTGCATGTTGTTATCGCGTAGTGCTGCAAGCCAGTCAAGAAAACTATTTTGGTGACTTGAAATTATACGCAGAGTTGCATTGGAGTAGGGCGGATGTTGTCTAGCTGATAGGCCTTAGTTGTCTGTTGAGCAATACAGGGGGGCATGCCGGACTTTGGTGCGAATAAGGGGTAGAGGATGAGCTATTTAAAAAGCAGCGCTATGTACCAATGGGTGGGCGGTTGTTTGCTTGTTTTACTCGCCGGATGCTCGGTGGGGGAGTCCAAGTTTTTAGCGGGTAATTTGAATGGAGTGAACCACACATCAGCGGCTATTAATCACTTTTCGGTGAATGGCTATGGTGGCGCCAATATATCTCCCCATGGTTATGGTGGTGGGATGTGCTGTGCGATGTTGCCAAGGCAGTGGCAGACAGGCTTGAAGCTTGAAGTGGAGTGGGAAACTGATCCGAACCCCTATGCAAAATCTCCGCCTTTAGGTTCGGATGCATTTCGAACTTTTATGGCTAAACATAAAACCAACTACCAACAACACAGCGCCATAGTAGAGCTTCCTCCTTATGAGGATAGATTGTGTGCGTTGGAAGTGCATTTTTTACCCTGTAATCAAGTCAAGGTATCCACCTCCTGTTGGCGCTATCCATCACCCAATAGCCCCATCAAGGAACCATTGGAAATGAATGAGCCAGCCATATGTCCGAAGTGAAGAGCGCCGAATCGGTTTATGTGTCTGACTTTTCCAAGAAAGGATGTTTATCCAGTGAGTCGCAGGAGGTTCTGAATGAAAGAGGTTTGGCGCAGGTATTTTTCTTACAGAGCTTAAGTGTGAATAAGGAGCATGGGATGAACTATTTTAGAAGGCAGTGCTATGTGCCGATGGCTGGGCGGTTGTTTGCTTTTGTTACTGGCTGGGTGCTCGGTGGGGGAGTCTAAATTTTTAGCGGGAAATTTGAATGGAGTGAACCACACGTCAGCGGCCATTAATTACTTTTCGGTGAATGGCTATGGTGGCGCCAATATATCTCCGCATGGTTATGGTGGTGGGATGTGCTGTGCGATGTTGCCAAGGCAATGGCAGCCAGGCTTGAAGCTTGAAGTGGAGTGGGAAACTGATCCTAATCCTTATGCGAGGCTTAAGCGAAAAACATCCGGGTACGGTCCTGATGAAGAAGCTTATGCCAAGCATAAAGCGAACTACCAACAACACAGTGCCATAGTAGATCTCCCTGCTTATGAGGTAGAAAAGCTGTGTTCATTAAAAGTTCATTTCTTGCCGTGCAATCAGATCAAAGTCACAACTGCCTGTATGGCTTATGGCCAACCTGGATATCCGATTAAAGAACCATTGGAAATGAAGGAGCCAGCCGTATGTCCGAAGTGAAGGGCGCCGAATCGGTTTATGTGTCTGACTTTTTCCAAGAAAGGATGTTTATCCAGTGAGTCGCAGGAGGTTCTGAATGAAAGAGGTTTGGCGCAGGTATTTTTCTTACAGAGCTTAAGTGTGAATAAGGAACATGGGATGAACTATTTAGAAGGCAGTGCTATGTGCCGATGGTTGGGCGGTTGTTTACTTTTGTTACTGGCTGGGTGCTCGGTGGGGGACTCCAAGTTTTTAGCGGGTAATTTGAATGGAGTGAACCACACGTCAGCGGCCATTAATTACTTTTCGGTGAATGGCTATGGTGGCGCCAATATATCTCCGCATGGTTATGGTGGTGGGATGTGCTGTGCGATGTTGCCAAGGCAATGGCAGCCAGGCTTGAAACTTGAAGTGGAGTGGGAAACTGATCCGAGCCCTTACGAAAAAATTAAGCGTAAACCTGATGGATTTAATTTTGATGAGGTTGCGTTGGCTAGGCATGAGGCAAACTATGGGAGATATAGCACCATAGTAGAGCTCCCTCCTTATGAGGGCAGATTGTGTGCGTTGGAAGTGCATTTTTTACCCTGCAATCAAGTCAAGGTCTCCACGTCTTGTTGGCGCTATCCATCACCTAATAGCCCCATCAAGGAACCATTGGAAATGAAGGAGCCAGTCGTATGTCCGAAGTGAAGAACGCTGAGTCGGTTTATGTGCCGGCCATATTTCCCAAGAAAAGGCGCTTGCCCAGCGATTTGCAGAGCGTAAGTGCCAACTACGATCTACAAATGATCGAGGTGGAACAGTACCGCCAAGAGTTGAATGCCCTGCGTGGTTTACGTGGTGCTTCTACCTGCGCACATAGCTTGCATATCAGCTTGTTCTTTGACGGTACTAACAACAACGAACCCTACGACACCCATAAGGCCACGCCGCCCCATCCGACCAATATCGCTCGGCTCTACCACGCCACTCTGGAGCAGCCGGAAAGTGGCTATTTTCGTTATTACATCCCCGGTGTGGGCACCCCCTTTCCTGAAATTGGCGAGCTGGACTTCAGCATGCGCGGGTTGGCCTTCGCCAATCGAGGGGAGGACCGGGTTAATTGGGGGCTATTGCAAATTGCCGATGCGCTGTCCTTCGCCCTGAACAACAAGCAGGGGTTGGATCTGCCAGTCGCCCAGGCCAAGCTCAAAGCCATGGCCACCACCTGGCCGCTGACTGCGCTGGGTAAAAGCAGCCGGCGCCAGGCCATGGCCTCGCTGCTGGAGCCCTTGCGGACCAGGGTCGCGACCGTGCAGCCCAAGGTGCTGGCGATCAAGCTGTTCGTCTATGGTTTTTCCCGTGGGGCGGCCGAGGCTCGGACCTTCGTTACCTGGTTGAGTGAGCTGTTCGATACCCCGCAAGGGGCCGAACACCCAGAGCAGGCATTATTGGGACTGCCGTTGACCATCGAGTTTCTTGGCTTGCTTGACACCGTGGCTTCGGTGGGCAGCGCCCATGCCGCGCCCTTTGCCGACGGGCATATGGACTGGGCCGATGGCACGCAGCAGTTACCCGATGTCAAGATATTCCCCGAGTGGATCAAGGTCTGCCGGCATTTTGTCGCGGCCCATGAGCAGCGCTTGTGCTTCCCGTTGGACTCGATCCGTTATGCAGATGGCCTTTATCCCCCTTATGCCCGAGAGGTGGTCTACCCCGGAGTGCACTCGGATGTGGGCGGCGGTTACCCACCGGGGGATCAAGGCAAGGCGCGAGGCGGTTCGGGCGAGTTGCTGTCGCAGATTGTGCTACATGACCTGTATGCGGAGGCTTTTGCGGCTGGAGCGCCGTTGACGGTGCCTGAGGCGGTGCTGCCAGATAAGCTCCGGCAGATGCTGCCTACGCGACATATGACTCTTGATACAAAAGAAGAGTTTGACATTACTCCAGAACTCATCGACCGCTTCAACGCCTGGCGCAACACCCTGGGCCTAACCGAAGAAACCACCCCGCCAACCCCGTCTAACGGCCCATCCCTACGCCTGGGCCACTCCCTCGAAGACGCCATGGCCGCGCAATTGGCCTGGCTCACTGGCTGGCGCATCGAGCGTCTGGCCCGTGGCAGTTACGTCAATCAACCTTTTTACGGCCAAGCCACACAGACCAATGCATCGCTGGAAGCGGCGCAAAAAGCCAAACGTGAGGCTGAGATAGCCATCGCCAAAGAAAAGCGCAAGGCGGCCCGGGGTCAGGAGAACGAAGCACAGCTTCTGTTGGGAACGGCCAGCCCGGCGGCTTACGAACCGGTAAGGGATCAGCAGCAGATCCGCGAGGCCGCTGTGGAGTTCGAACACGACTACCAAGGTTGGCGGCGCGATCAGACCAGCGTGGCAGGCTGGGTCGTCGATGTGGCGCTTAGGGACACGGTGTACCTGCTCAATGACGACGACGAGCAGCAGGAGTATGAGCGGATCAAGGCCGAGGGTGAAATGCGCGCCAAGGAGCTGTTTGTTGAGCTCGGGAACAACAGCAATAAGTTTCGCGTCAGCGATTCGCCGCAGAAAGCTGCGCTGGTCGCGCTGTTTGACGACCAGATGCATGACTCGCGTGCCTGGTTTATGCACGACGCTACGAGTTCACGGGAGTTGTGGGGGGATTATTTTCGTTACCGCATGGTGTATTTCGGCGACGAAACCAACAAGCGTATGACCCCGGTGGTGGTGGCAGGGCGTGTGGTGGGCATCGCACTGGTACTGGGCGGGGTGTACAGCATCCGTCGTCATGGCTAGAAAGGTCTGGCAGGCACGCTGGCTGGTGCATCAGTGGGCTACCAGGTGATCGATGTCGTCAGTGGCAAAGTGGAGCCTTTCCTGCCAGGGGCGGAGAAAATCCTGCAACCGACCTTCGCGATCGGAGAGGTGGTGGCGCAGCAAACGCAAGCCATTATCGAGGGTGAAGAAGCCCTGCGCAGGCAGAACATGTTGGACTATCTGAAACGCACGGGCGGATTGGTCGAGCAGGTTAAGGAGCTGGTGTCATGATGCCCCTGGTACGCATGGGCGACCCACTGCACCCGTTTGGCGGTGAGGTTTTGTCGGGGCACTACAAAGCCTTCGGCAAACCAGTGGCCTGCGTGGATGATCAAGTTCGCTGCAACCTGCATGGCATTACGCACATTATCGAAGGCGCTTCGGGTTCAACCATGGACGGCAAGCCTGTGGCGCTGCACGGCCATCGTTGCGCGTGTAGTTGCCAGTTGGTCAGCACCCTGCCGGCCACTTCAATGGTGGTTGCGCCATGAACCGTCCGCCTGAATACCCCGACGTTATCGAACCGGGCGAGCCGCGTTGGCGCAGTTGGTGGTTGGGGTTGGCACTGCTGTGGGGAGTGCAGTCGGCCGTTTTGCTGATGCTGTGGCCCCAGGAGCAACCGCGCCTGGAATGGTGGCTGTGGAGCGCGGTGCTGCCGCTGTGCTGGGCGCTGATTCTGGCGGTGCGTGTGTTGGTGTGGCAGATCGAGCTGTTCAACCGCAAGGTGTATCTGCGCGCGCTGGAGGCCGCCATGCAGGCTTGGTGGCAACGGCGCTCGCTGGGTTTACCGGTGCAGGATGTGTTGTTGCTCGGCCCGGCGGGTGACATGCAAGAAGACTACCTGAACTTGATGACAAGCGTCTCGCCACCCTTGGCGATACCCGGCGCTACACAGCCCATGTTGCGTTGCCCACTGTCGCTGAGCTTGATCAGCGAGCGTGAACCTGCACTGGCACGGCATCTCGCCCGTTTAACCTTGGCCCTCCCGGGGTTGTCCGAGTGCTGGCCACAGTTGCGGGCAATTGCCTGGGTGGGGGATGAGAGCGGCCAGGCTGCTTTCGTTGAGGCGTTGGTCCGGGCGGGAGTGGTGTTGCCCGAGGCCCGTTTGCTGCTACAGAACCTGACTGATTTGGATGACCTGATCGATACCTTCCATCGCGATTGCCGTGGCGAGGACGACTGGTTGTTGTGCGCCGGCGTGGCGTCGGTGGCAAGTGCCGAAGAGGGCGAGCTGGGGGGTGAAGCGGGTTTCTTCTGGCGAGTGAGCTGGCCGGGGCGGCAGTTGGTGCATCGCGGTGAATACCTTGCAAGCCAGTCGCCCGTCGAGCTGTGTGCACAGATGCAGCGTTACGCCGGACTGCAATCTGCGCCGACCACCTGCCTGGCACTGGATCGAGCCAGCCAGGCTGCGTTTGTAGAGGGCGGCTGGTCGGCAGTCGAACATCAACTGGCCGGGCAATGGGGCGTGCTGGCGCACCTGGCGCCGTTTATCGGGATGTCCCTGGCATTGCTGCAAGCGGGGGCGGCGGGTCAGCCCTGTGGTTGGCTGAGCCAGGATGGAAACCAACGATTGGCGATTGGAGTGGCGGTGCCTTATGGCAACAGTTAAGGACGTGGGTAAGGGCTCGTTGGTTCGCGTGGGGTTGGGCTATCTGCTGATCATGACGCTGCTGGTACTGCTCGGTGGTCTGTTGTATGGCTTGTGCAGCGGCTATCTGGGCTGGCCGAAAATGCCGCTCAAGCAATTGCTGCTGTGGGGGCTGGGGGTGTGGTTCGCGCTCTGCTGGTTCTGCCCGGTCATTTTGCTGGCCTGGGATCGTCTGGCGCTTCGCCAGGCACAGCAGGTCGTGAGGGCGGTCACCCAAACGCCGAACTCGCGATTGACCCGGGAACCCGCATCGCCAGATGCGGTAAAAGTGCGCGAGCACCTACGCGAGCACTACGGCCTCTTTTGGCGCCACAAAACCCGCCTGCTGCTCATCATCGGCGAATCCACCGAAATCGAAGCCATCGCCCCCACCCTGGCCGCTCACCAATGGCTCGAAGGCCAAGGCACTGTCCTGCTGTGGGGCGGCAGTGCGCAGGCCGCGCTGGATCAGTCTTTCCTCAAGCAATGGAGCGGCCTCAGCCGCTGGCGTGCGCTGGACGGAGTCGTCTGGGCGCTGAACGAAACCCAGGCCGCCGACGATGTCGCGATGGGCAAAGGTGTACGCCAGGTGCAGCGCCTTGCCCGTGACTTGCGCTGGCAGTTGCCGTTATCTCTCTGGCAGGTCTGCGGCAGTGCGTGGGCGCAGGACACGCGCAAAGCGCAGCCGGTGGGCTGTCAGTTGCCCGAGCGCTTTTCGGCGGCGGTATTGGACGCCGCGCTGAATCGTTTGCTGGAGCCTTTGCGTCGCGCGGGTTTGGCGCAGATGAACGCGGTGATGAAGGATGATTTTCTGCTGCGTCTGTCGCGGGATTTAAAGGGCGAGGGCATTGATCGTTGGCGTCACACCTTGGCGCACCTGGCCGGCGAATTTGCCCGTGGCGTGCCGTTGCGGGGGGTGTGGTTCAGCCTGCCGGTCCAGCGCTCGCCGCATGATAGCCAGCATGAGTGGTCGGTGGCCCCGGTGTGGCACGGTGTACTCGGCGATAACGCCCGTGGCCGCCGGCTGGGCTGGAGCGTGCCGCGAGTTGGCTACGCGCTGGTGCTGGGTTTGGCGACGTTATGGGGAGCAGGACTGCTGCTGTCATTCATCAGCAACCGCACGCAGATCGCCCAGGTACATAGCTCGTTGTCGACCTTGCAACGCGCATCACAAGGCGACGAACAGCTCCAGGCCCTTCATGAACTGGTCCGCGAATTGGCGCGCCTGGATGATCGCGTTCAAGGCGGCGCTCCGTGGTACCAGCGCTTCGGCCTGAATCAAAACCCAGTGCTGCTTGAAACCGTGTGGCCGCGCTACGTCGAAGCCAACAACCGCCTGATCCGCGACCCCGCCGTCGCCGCTTTACGCCAGCAGCTCACGGCCCTGGTCAAGCTGGCCCCGGACAATCCCGAGCGCGCCGAACGCGCCCGTGCTGCCTACGACCAGCTCAAGGCCTACCTGATGATGGCGCGTCCGACAAAAGCCGACGCCAGTCTGCTGGTGAAAACCCTCGGCGAAGTCGAGCCTTCCCGCGCGGGCCTCTGGCAAGCCCTGGGCCCCACTCTGTGGCAGTTTTACGCTGAACACCTGGCGGAAAACCCGGCTTGGCGCATCGACACCGACGCGCGGCTGGTCGCGCAAGTCCGGCAGGTCCTGCTCGGCCAACTGGGTCAACGCAATGCCGAAGCCAATCTGTACCAACAACTGCTCGATGACGCCGCCCATCACTACCCGGCCCTGGGCCTGCCGCAACTGGTCGGCGACACCGACGCCCAGGCCCTGTTCACCACTGAGGCCAGCGTGCCCGGCGTGTTCACCCGCCGGGCCTGGGAAGGCTCGGTGCGCCACGCCATCGATGCGATCGCCGAGGCGCGCCGCGAGGAAATCGATTGGGTGCTCAGCGACCAACCCGCCGATGTCCACACCCGCCTGAGCCCTGACCAACTGCGC
>NZ_VJWO01000091.1:0-9318 GCF_014889455.1 Pseudomonas sp. K8 | reverse complement strand
CTCAATATACTCGGAGGGACTAATGACTTTACTGTCGCCCACGAGAACCGCTTTTACATTGGCTTTTTCGTGAAACTGGTTTTTATACGTATATTCCAATTGGCTCACCTTTTTAAGAGGGAATTTATTTCCCTACTTCAAATATGATCCTGTTTTTGCGGATTGACTCCCAAAGTCAGCTATTTTATTTTTTAATGGAGAGTGATTTAACAGTCAAAAATGTAACGTTCTTTATATGGCTCTTCAGCGCACAAAAACAGGAGGCCCGCGTGGCGCTGTCGTCGATAGCCGGGGAGTTCGATATACCCAATCAACAACGACCTATTGAGGCACTCTCCAGTATCCGGCACACTCCCGGGACTCTTGGAAAAAGGAATTCACCGATGCCATTCTCATTGGAAGAAAGAACAGCGTTGCTCGCACTCAAGGGGGTAGGCCCCACGGTGATTACCCGGCTTGAACAGATGGGCATTGAATCGCTGGACACACTCAGCCAATCCAACGTGGGGGACATCCTCGCCCAAGCCTCTGCGGCATTGGGCTCGACGTGCTGGAAGAACAGCCCACAAGCGCGCGCTGCCATCACTGCGGCCGTGGCGCTTGCGAGACGCAACCCGCAGCGGTAAACGCGTTCAAGCGCCTCCCCCAGGGGTTGCTTGCTGACTACCTGCGCGGTCTAGCGTGGCTTCATCGCAGACAGCACGATTGATTCAACGAGACGCCGAGCAGCGACAAACTTGTGTTCGCTTGGCGTACTCCACTCGTTGTAGAGCACCGGGCCTTTGTCACTCACCCAGACATCGCCATCTTTCAGAATGCGGAACGCCCAGATTTCTGGCCACGCTTCTCTCCCCTGCTCGTCCAGCGTGTGCTTGCGAAGCACCACGCGACCAAAGGTGCCGCTGCCCTCATTGGCATAGAGCAGATTCGCTCTGATCAGGCCGAAATGACCTTCAAGCTGGAAGTAACCCTCTGGCGGAACGGTAAAGCTCACGCCAAAACGGCTGTGCGTAGATGTGAAGAGTTCAGAAAGACGCGTTCGCAGGCCTTCAGTGTACTTGGCGACTTGCTCGATATCCTGGACGACATGTCCGATACCATTCAGCGACTCTTCAGCATATGCATCAAACAACATGGTCGGGTTTCCTTTATGGCTGGATGAGCGTCGTGTCGGGTTGCCCTCAACCCGTGTGCCAACCTGCACCCAACCAGTTTGGCGGCTCGGTGCCGGTCATCACTTGATCTGCGCTAAAGCATCGGCGAACTGCTGACCACTCGCAACGCCAACCCTTCATACGCGTCCAGGGTAATGGTGAACGCCCCTTCGGCCGTCAGATCGCCCTCGACCCGCTCATTGATGATGTCCACCACCGGCCCCGGCGCGATATTGGGCAGGTGCAGGGTTTCGGTGATCGGCGTGCTGCCGAAGTTCAACGCGGTGATTTGCGTGCCTTTACCGGCCGGCAGTTCGTGGACCATGACCAACAAGCCAGGATGTTCGACGTCCGGCACCAGGATCTGGCGACTGGCCGCGATGTCATAGGCACGGCGCACGGCGAGGATTTTCTGCAACTGGGAGGCGAACGAGTCCGGGTCCTGCAATTGGCGGTTGAGGCTGCCGTACAGGGTTTTCGAACGCGGCATCTGCCCCGCCGAAAGCTCGGCCTGCGGGTTCAGGTCCACCAGGTCATAGGCGCCGCGGTGTATCCAGCGGGTATCGCCATCAGTCATCAGGTGCGCGACGTCATCCGCCGCCAACGGCAATGCACCGACCAGGTCCCAGCCGGACAAGGCGAACACGCCGGGCTGCATGGCGTTGTACATCACCAGGAGCAAATGGATCTGGCGAATCTGCTCGACATCGGCCGGCGTGATCGCCGCAAGGTCACGAATGCCGAGGGCCGCCGTGATGATGCTGGCGGTGGTGCAGGACACGCCATTGGTGACGAACTTGAGGTTGTATGGTGCATGTTCGCCGGCCAGGCGCTCGTACATCTGCTCGCGGATATGCTCGCGCAGGATGTTGCCGGGAAATGTCTGACCCTGGTAGAGGAAACTGTCATGTGCATGCAGGGTCCAGAAATGCACGAGTTCCAGGGTCAGTTCGTCATGGTTTTGCAAGGCATGGATCAGCGAGCCGGGGTCGATGCCGAGGTTGTGCATCTGGCGCAGCATCAGGCGCAGGAACTCGGTGTCGCCCATCAGCAACGCATGCTGATAGGCCGGACGCGTGATGAAGTCGTAGGAGAGATCAGCACCGCCGTGGGACATCGACGCGATGTCGTCCAGCGTCAGGTTCAGTTCCTGGAAGCTGAAACCGCCAGCCTTGCGAATCGCGCCGCCAAGCAATTGATTACCGGTGATCGACAGCGGATGGCTTTCCGACCAGGCCGTGCCGTCGAGCTTGCGCTCCACACCGAGGAAACCGTTGGCGTCCAGGCGCAGGATCTTGGCGCCCATCACATCGATCGCGTGCAGCGCATCGCCAATGATCATCTGCTGCGCGGCGAAGGATGGATCGAGCCAGTTAAGCGACGGTTGGCCCTCCTTGAAGTAATGCAGGTAGACCCAGCGCCGCGGCTTGCCATCGACGCCGATGACCACCGGCGTGGTGCTCCAGTCGGTTTCCTTCACGCCAGGCTCGAAGAAAATCACCCGCTGCAACTGGCCGACGATGTAGTGTTTATCGCGCAGCGCGTCCACCTGCAGCGGGCTGAGGTTCTGGGCATCGCGCCCGTCGGCGACCTCCGGCAGCAACGGCCAGTCTTCCTCGCGGATTTCCACCATGTGGTAGAGCCCCGGGTAGTCCTCGTAGGCCATCTCGGCCAGGCGGAAATCCGCGCCCTTGCCGGTGTGCGAGGGGATCACATCGTCGATGATCACCGCATTGTGGGCCGCCGCCATGCGTGTCAGCGCCTGCAACTGCGCCTCGGTGCCCAACTGCGGGTCGATGTCGAAGCTGATGCGATCGAAATTGCCATCGATGGTCGGCGTGTGTTCCGTCCCGGCCAAGCCGCCGGACTTTTTCAGCGGACCATTGTGAATACCCTGGATACCGATCTTCGACAAGGCATGCCACAGCGCCTCATCGCCCAGCGCTTCGAGCACCGTGCCGTTTTCACGGGTGACAATCGACGCCGGATACGCGGTGAACCACACCGACGACAAGGCCGAAGCATCACGCGGCCGGGTATGTGCATACGGCTGTTGCCACAGGCGCCCTTGCCCCGAATAGAGCTTGGCGCGCTGGCGCGCCGCGTGCAGCATCGACTGTTGCACCAGCCAGTTCACATGATCGTTGTCAGCCGCCGTCATAAGCCCATTACCTGTCGTCGTGAAAAGGTTACTCGTAAGCATAGGAGCGGCGAGCGGGGCTATTCGTTGCATCGCAATGCCGGCGGTTAGCCCAACTGACGGTACTGCCTCGGCGTAAACCCCGTCGACGCCTTGAACTGGCGGCTGAACGCGCTGTGGTCGGTGTAACCGCACTGCAGCGCGACGTCGGTGATCGGCAGGTCGCTGTGCAGCAAGCGATGGGCGTGCTCCAGGCGCACTTTCTGGATCATCTGCCGCGGCGTCAGGTGGAACACGCGCTTGCAGTAGCGCTCCAGCTGCGCCACCGAGATCCCGGCGATACGCGTCAGTTCGCCCAAGGTCACGCGCCGATTGAAGTGCGTGCGAATGTGCGCGTCCACGGCGGCCAGGCGTTGGTAGGCGGGGTGGGTTTCGCTGGCCGATTGCAGGTCGACGGAAATGCCGGCCAGGCCGATGATCTGCCCGACGTGGTTGTACAGCGGCCACTTGTGGGTCAGGCACCAGCCCGGTTCGCGGCTGCCGTAGAGATGCAACTCGAGCTGATCCGCCAATACAAACCCCTGCTCCAGCACGCGCCGGTCCTGCTCGGTATAACCCGGCCCCAATTGCGCGGGGAACACCTCGGCGCTGGTTTTGCCGAGCAACGGTTGCAGTTGCTTGAGCCCGCAACGCTGCACCAGGGTGCGGTTGGCGAGCACATAGCGGGCGTCGAGATCCTTGATGAAAATCGCGGCATTGGGGATCACGTCGAGCATCGGTAGCAGTTGCATGACGCCGGCCAATAACTGCTCGATGCTCTGCGGGCGATTCGCCTCGCGCCCTTGGCACAGGGCTGCAAACGCACTCTGCAACATCACTCCGCCCCCCTCTTTGCGCCTCGACGTCCAGCAGATTGCCCCATGCACGGGATGCTGTCGAGCGTAGAAAACTGTGCTGAATTCGTCATCCAACCCGGCGCAAAACATCAATCGTCGCAGCGCTGACGCGTTCACGATATGGCCACTGCATGCCTATCCCATCGGCCAGGCTCACCCCTGAACGGAGCGTGTCATGAAACGACTGCACGTCATCGACTCTCACACCGGCGGCGAACCGACGCGCCTGGTGATGGACGGATTCCCCGCACTGGCCGGCAACAGCATCGCCGCACAACTCGACAACCTGCGCACCCACCACGACGCATGGCGCCGCGCCTGCCTGCTGGAACCGCGGGGCAACGATGTGCTGGTGGGCGCCTTGTATTGCGCGCCGGTCACACCGGGCGCCACCTGCGGCGTGATCTTCTTCAACAACGCCGGCTACCTCGGCATGTGCGGCCACGGCACGATCGGCCTGGTTGCCTCGCTGCACTATCTGGGGCGCATCGAGCCGGGCGTACACACCGTCGACACGCCCGTCGGGCCGGTGGCGGCCACACTGCATGCAGACGGCGCCGTGACCCTGCGCAACGTGCCCGCCTACCGTTTTCGCCAACGGGTAGCGGTGGAAGTGCCGGGGCATGGCGTGGTCCATGGCGATATCGCCTGGGGCGGCAACTGGTTCTTCCTGGTGTCGGAGCACGGCCAGGCGCTGCAGATGGATAACGTCGACGCCCTGACCGACTACACCTGGGCGATGCTCAAGGCCCTCGAACGCCAAGGCATCTATGGCGAAGACGGCGCACTGATCGACCATATCGAGTTGTTCGCCGATGACGCCCACGCCGACAGCCGCAACTTTGTCATGTGCCCGGGCAAAGCCTACGACCGCTCACCCTGCGGCACCGGCACCAGCGCCAAGCTCGCCTGCCTGGCCGCCGATGACAAACTCGCGCCGGGTGAAACCTGGGTACAAGCCAGCATCACCGGCAGCCAGTTCGAAGGCCGCTATGAATGGGACGGCGAACGCGTGCGCCCGTACATCACCGGTCGCGCCTACATGACCGCCGACAGCACCCTGCTGATCGATGCGCAGGACCCTTTCGCCTGGGGCATCTGAGCCCTGCATGGTTTGACTGAATATTCCAAGGAGTTAGCCCAATGAGCGACACCATCTTCACCGGCTGCATTCCCGCACTGATGACCCCGTGTACCGCCGCGCGCAAGCCGGACTTCGACGCCCTGGTCGCCAAGGGCCGCGAATTGATCGATATCGGCATGAGCGCCGTGGTCTATTGCGGCTCCATGGGCGATTGGCCGTTGCTCACCGAAGCCCAGCGCCAGGAGGGCGTGGCGCGCCTGGCCGCCGCCGGCGTGCCGACCATCGTCGGCACCGGCGCGGTCAACAGCCGTGAAGCGGTGTCCCACGCAGCGCATGCGGCCAAGGTCGGCGCCCAGGGGTTGATGGTGATTCCCCGCGTGCTATCCCGTGGTGCTTCGGCCACCGCGCAAAAGGCCCACTTCGCCGCGATCCTCGACGCTGCGCCCCACTTGCCGGCGGTGATCTACAACAGCCCCTACTACGGCTTCGCCACCCGCGCCGAGCTGTTCTTCGAGCTGCGCCGCGAACACCCGAACCTGATCGGCTTCAAAGAGTTCGGCGGCGCCGCCGACCTGCGCTACGCCGCCGAACACATCACCTCCCAGGACGATAGCGTGAGTTTGATGGTCGGCGTCGATACCCAGGTGGTACACGGCTTCGTCAACTGCAACGCCACCGGCGCTATCACCGGCGTCGGCAACGCCCTACCTCGGGAAGTGCTGCAACTGGTGGCGCTGAGCAAGCAAGCCGCCAAGGGCGACGCCAAGGCACGTCGCCAGGCCCTTGAGCTGGAGGCCGCGCTGGCGGTGCTGTCGTCCTTCGACGAAGGCTGCGATCTGGTGCTGTATTACAAGCACCTGATGGTGCTCAACGGCGACCGTGGCTACGCCCTGCACTTCAACGAAAGCGACCAGCTCAGCGCTGCCCAGCGTCGTTATGCCGAAAGCCAGTACACACTGTTCCGCCAGTGGTACGCAAACTGGTCGGCGGAACAGAATGTCGCTTGAACCCACAAGCGCCGACATCGCCGTAGTCGGCGCGGGCATCATCGGCGTCGCCTGCGCCTTGCAGTTGGCACGTCAAGGGCGCCAAGTCGTCGTCATCGACGCGCAGCCCCCCGGCATGGGCGCCTCCTATGGCAACGCCGGCCACCTGGCGAGCGAACAAGTGTTCCCCATCGCCGACCTGTCGATCCTCAAGCGCTTGCCCACGATGCTGATGGACCCCATGGGCCCGCTGCGCCTGGACTGGAAATACCTGCCCCGCGCCCTGCCCTGGTTTGCGCGTTTGCTGCTCAACCTGCGCCCGGCCAGCTACCGGCGCACGGTCGCCGGCATTCGCGCACTGAACGAAGGCAGCCTGGGCGCATGGCAGCGCCTGCTGCAAGGCATCGACCGGCCGGAGCTGCTGCGCGAAGACGGCTCGTTGCTGGTGTTCGAGCGTGCGGATTCGCGAGGGGCCATCGACGCGCTGCAGCAACGCATGGCGCAGCAAGGCGTGCCGGTGGTGTTCTGGTCGGCTGACACCATTCACAAGGCCGCGCCGCAGTTGAGCGAGCACATCCAGGGCGGGCTGTTCTTTGCGGGCACCGGGCACTTTCTCGATCCCTATCAGGTGGTGTGCGAACTGGTGAACGCCGCCACAGCCAACGGCGTGCAATTCCTCACCCGCCAGGTGCTGGGCGGGCAAGTCGACGCCCAGGGCGTCACGCTGACCACCGATCAAGGCCCATTGACCGCACGCCAGGTGCTGATCGCCTGCGGAGCCCACTCGGCGAAACTCACCGCCGCCTTGACCGGCAAGCACGTCCCCCTCGACACCGAACGCGGCTACCACCTGATGCTGCCCCACGAACATGAACGCCTGCCCTTCGCCGTCACCTCCCTGGAGCGCAAGTTCATCATGACGCCCATGCGCGGCGGCCTGCGCCTGGCCGGCACCGTGGAATTCGCCGGCCTGGAGCGCCCGGCGAATATGCAACGCGCCTGGCAGCTGCATCGCCTGAGCAAAGGGCTGTTCCGGCAAGACCTCAATGCGCAGGACGCGACACCATGGATGGGCTTCCGGCCCTCCCTGCCGGACTCGCTGCCGATCATCGATCGGGTCGCCGACGGCAAGGTGTTGCTTGCGTTCGGGCATCAGCATCTGGGGTTGACGCAGGCGGCGGTGACTGCGGAGCTCATCGCGCAACTGGCTTCGACGCGGCCGCGACTGTCGGGTTTGCCGGAGTTGGAGGGGTATCGGTTGGCGCGGTTCTGAAACGTATGATGAGAATCAGCACTCCGTGATCATGACTCGTCACACAAAAAATCCAACAACCTCCACGCTACTTGACCAACCTCTTTTCCTTCGACGGCCTGTAGCCGAAATACGAGCTATAACACTTGCTGAAATGACTCGGCGAAACAAACCCGCACGCCACAAGCACCTCCACCTGCGACAACTCAGTGTGTTGCAACAGCCGGCGCGCCTCGGTCACCCGCAGTTCCATGTAATAGCGCTGCGGCGTGGTGCCCAGTTGTTCCTTGAACAGCCGTTCGAGCTGGCGGCGGGAGCGGCCGGCGTAGACGGCGAGTTGGTCGAGCTCCAAGGGTTCTTCGAGGTTGGCGTCCATCAGTTTCACCACCTCGCGTAACGGCGCGCTGACGCAGATGTTTTCCGTCGGTTTGATGCGCCGGTAGCGGGACTCCTCGAAGGCCAGGATATCTTCGATACCTTCGACCAAGGCCTTGTCGTGCAGGCCCTTGATCCAATCCAGCGCCATGTGGAAAGCGCCAGACGGACTCGAGGCGGTCAGGCGGTCGCGGTCGATGACATACGGTTCGCTGGTGACGTGGGCCGCCTTGGACACTTCCGCCAGTGCCGGGCGATGTTCGGGGTGGATGGCGCAGCGGTAGCCCTGCAACAGGCCGGCGCGGCCGAGGAACCAGGCGCCGTTCCATAAGCCGGCCAGGCTGACGCCCTGCTCGGCGGCATTGCGCAGCAGGTGGATGAAGTCGTCGCTGGCCTTGAGTTCGGTGCGAAAGCCGCCGCAGATCACCAACAACTCCAGCGTTTGCAGGGCCGCCACGTCGAGGCGTGCATCCGGGCGGATCACCAGGCCCAGATCGCTGATGACTTCGCCGTCGCCCCAGCCGAACGTGCGCGATGCGAACAACTCGGGGCGCAACAGGTTGGCGGTGACGAAGGTGTCGAGGGTCTGGGTGAAGGCTGGCAGGGAGAAGTGTTCGAGCAGCAGGAAGCCAACGCGGGTGGCTGACGCCGGCTGGCCGGGTGTTTCATTGAGGTAGCACAGGTTCTTGCCTTTCATGCCACCGCTGAATTGACGTCTTTCCATCGAGGGTCGGCCCTCTCTTATTGTTGAGGCTGTGGGCGCCATCTTAGGGGGAAATGCTGCGGCTGTCTCAGGTGGCGCGCCGTACCCTCAAGACATGGCTCACCTGCTGATCTTGATAAAGCCAGCCCTCTCCAACCCCCCGGGCCAAAGCGTTGCGCGCGCATCTGATACGGTTTTTTCTTTACTATCTGCGCCTGTATCGAAATGTCATCGAGGCGGACAATAGGGCCACTCCCGACACCCTTGTCGAGCGCGACAGGAATGTTCCTGCCGCCCCCTTCCCTTCGGAGGCCTTATGACCAAGATGGCAATTTTCCTGTTTGGCTTTTTGGTGCTGACCATTGGCATCGGTCTGCTGGCGACCATCTCGCCCGTTTGACGTCAGCGCAGCCCCGGCGCTCGACGCGAAAACAGCCTCGGGTACAGCGACAGCACCAGCAAACTGGCCATCGATACATTGGCTCAAGCCTTTCACAAAGCTTTCACAGGTGAACGCCTAGTGTTGTTTCAGCTCCTAGAGAAACACCTTTTAGCCCGCTCTCCCCATCGCGGGCTTTTCTTTGCCCGTGATTTAAGCCGGGCAAAAAAAAGGCAAGCCACGCCTCATCAAGATGAATAGCGTGGCTTGCCCCAATAAGCCGTTACTTAACGCAGGCCGGGACCGCCATGACCCCCGCCCTGACCGTGGCCACCACCACCACCACCAC
>NZ_VJWO01000090.1:0-9532 GCF_014889455.1 Pseudomonas sp. K8 | reverse complement strand
ATAACAAGCTGCGGATGGATGACACGCGGGGGCGGGAGCACGTCAAGGTCAGTACTGAGTATGGAGGTAAGAGCCAGCTGAACCTGGGGCATTTGGTGGATGCCGCGAAACAAAAGCGTGGGGAAGGTTTTGAGTTGCGCACGGATAGTTGGGGCGCGATTCGTGGGGGGAAAGGTTTGTTTATCAGTGCGGATGACCAAGGCCAGGCTCGGGGTGAACAACTAGACATGGTGGCTGCCATTGAGCAACTGAAAAGTGCGCTATCGCTGGCGCGCTCTCTGGCGCAGGCAGCTCGTAGTGCTGGAGTGCAGCCTAGCGATATTGAGAGCCAACTGGATTTGGTTCAGTCACTCATAGGGTTGGCGCAATCGGGATTACTGCTGCATGCCCCGGCGGGTATCGGCGTAATGAGTCCTAAAGCCGTGTGTCTGTCTTCCGGAGGAGAGAGCGTGGGTATCATCGCCGCGCACAACGCCGACATCAGCGCCGGACACGATATCACCGCAGCCGCCGAGGGTGGCGTCAGCGTGCTTGCGCAAAGTGCTGACCTGCAATTCAAGGCGGCCCAAGGCAAAGTTGAACTGCACGCTCAAGGCAGTTACCTCCATGCTTTGGCAAAGACCGACGTTAAGATCGAAAGCGTGGAAGGTCGTATAGAAATCAACGCCCCGCAAGAACTGGTGCTCAACTGTGGCGGTGCCTATATCCGTTTAAAGGGCGGTGATATAGAACTAGGGGCGCCAGGCAATATTTATCTAAAAGCTAACCATGTGCAAAAGTTTGGCAGCGCCAGCCTCAATACACCGGCGTCACTGTTGCCGGCGGGTTACTCCGGCGGCTATACCTTGAAAGACGACACGGAGACACCACTGCCATTTAGTCGCTACCGGATAACCACCCAACAAGGTGAGGTATTCAATGGCGTGACGGATAAGCATGGGCAGACGATGAGCGTTCATACCTTATTGCCCGGAGACCTGAAAATTGAATTACCAGAATCAGTAACACGCTATGACGAACAGCTTCGCTTGATCGGGCCTGATGGCGAGCTTGTAAGTGACTTTAAATATTCGGTCACTCTGGCAGATGGACATGTATTTGAGGGGGTGACAGGTGCGCAGGGTTTTACCCAGCGCTTCGAAACTCAGGAGCCGACACGGATCACGCAAATAGAACTTTTTCTTACGGAGGATTTCGGGGCTTTCTGCTGCGCTGCGGAAAGCATTAAAACCCCAATGGTCATTGATCTTACGTCAAGTGATGTATCAACTAACGAGGTAGCAATAGGTAGCTCGGTAAAGGAGGTTTCTCTACCTAGAGGCAAGAAGCGCTCTTTGACGCTTGGGGAAATTGCCATGGCAGGAACAATCTTTAAGGATGCTATTGATTATACAAAAGTTGAGGTGCATCACGCTGGGTGGTGGGGGTTCCTGGGGCGGCAGAATACGGCTGCAACTCCTAACGGTAATATGTATTACCCTTCAAGTACTGGGTACTATAGGAATGATTTTTCCGCTACTGATGATGATCGAGATAAAGCGCTATTCATACATGAGATGACCCATGTATGGCAGTACCAGTTGGGTTATCCGGTAAAGCGAATGGGGTTGGTGGTTACAAGTCGTGGCGCACCTGCTTATCGCTATGCTCTGACAGAACAGAGCGTCTTGTCGGACTACAACATGGAGCAGCAAGGTGAAATCATCTCGGATTACTATTTGATTTGTGTGGTGGGCAATCCGCACGGTGTGTGGAGTGAACGCAACTTCACCAAAAGTCCAGAGCTTCTTGCGTCGACACTCGAGTCGTTTCTTAAAAAGCCAGCCGACAAAAAACATCTTCCAAGTTGAAAAAGGAGGGTCGTATGAAACTTGCACTGTTTTTAACGCTCAGCTTGCCATGGTTAGTAGTCGAAAGTGTTTACGCTGCATCATATGGTCGCAGAGAGGCTGGGAATGTGGTTTCGGTTAATGGTAAACCGGCTATTTGCGTGCCTAGCAATGCTAAGGGCGTCTTTGCAGTGAGCCGCGTATCATTAACAGAAAGCTATATACGAAACCCTCCTACTTGGGGGGCGTCCCTTTTGCCGGGATTTAAACCATTGGAGCTGAGTCCAGGTGCGTGTATCGTTTTAGGCACCGTGCCTGAGGGGTACGAGTACGACAACTACAAAATCAAAGCCCGCCCTCTGCTGCTTGAAGTTAATCAAACTTATATATTCAGTCTGCGTAATGCGTATCGCTCTACTGATAGTTACGACGCCGTCTTCTGTGTCAATAAAACCGCGACCGGAGTCATGGAATATCTTCAGTACACCCGGCTGGCCGATGGAAGCCAGATCATTCCTTCGTGCGGTGGCAACCGTAACACTGATCCATCGAGTCAGGATGGCACAAGAGATGTTGATAAATGAATGATTCCCTGCACCGCACGGATACGCTCAATTCGCGCAAGGAGTTTACTGGCGGTAAACAGAAACAGCATTGGATTGAATTCCAGTTGGTGGACGAGCAGGGGGCCCCCCTGGCGAACATGCCTTATCAGGCGATCAACGACGCCATCCGACAGAGGTGCTTCCCCGAATGCTCCGGGCTCAGCGATGCTCAGGGCGTGATTCGTATCGAGGGGCTGCACCCCATCCCCATCACCCTGAAGGTGCAGGCCGATCCTTTTGCCGAGTTGCTGCAAACCCGTCGCTTGCGTGCCCTGCGTGCCGAACCGCATCGGCCTGTAATCGGCAACTGCACCCCATTGTATGGCCCGCAGCGTTCGGGTTTCTCGCCCGTCGAGAAGCAGGCACTCGCGGCAGGTCACCGCTACCACTACCTGCGTATCGGTCAGTTATGCGACCGATTACCGACCCTTGATCCGCCTTTGGAGGACCCGAAGCGGCATCCGGCCTTTCACTTCCCGGACACGGCATTCAGCGGTTTCACCGTTGAGTACGAAGCGCTGAATCACCGCCACGTGTTGGAAGTTTGCCCCTTCCGCGCCTGGTCGTTGGTGCTGCATCACCAACCCGAATACAGCATGGCCAATGCCTATAACCTTGGGCTGATGGCTAACCTGTCCTACAGCATTGTCGCCCAGAACATCTTGAAGCAACGACCGGGCACCGATCCCAGTACCGTCTCTGGCTCGGTGGAGGAGTTCTTTTTACGTCAGTGCCTGGACCTGTCGCGCACGCCGGTGATGATTGACTCTGGAGGGACGCGTCTGCCAGCACTGGTGGTAGACGTCCCCTTCAACCAGCGCTACACCACGGCGGTTATGCTGGATTCGCTGGAGGCCAAGCGACCGTCGGGTGCCTCCGAGATTCCGCGGCTCATCATCGAAAACACCCAGTTGTTCTATTGCATCAACCAGACACAAGTGGTTGTGGCCTGGCGCGGGACACAGGAACCCAAGGACTGGCTGACGGATGTGCTGTACCGCCCGATGCCGGCCGATGGCAGCGGCTGTGACTTGAAGTCTGCGTGTACGCCTTTGACTGATGTCGGCAGTGTGCATTATGGTTTTTTGCATGCGTTTGAGGTGGCTAAGAGGTTGTTTCCTCAACGTTTTTATGACATTAAGGATGCGTTGGAGAATAGACAGCTATTCATTTGCGGCCATAGCTTGGGCGGCGCCCTTGCACTGATCTACTCCGCAGAGCTGAAAGATCGCAATCCTCTGCTCTACACCTACGGCATGCCCCGTACCTTCACAGCCAAGGCGTTGGCGCGCCTTGCCACGGTGACCCACTTTCGCCATGTCAACGACGCCGACACCATCACCAGCGTGCCACCCGAGGCGGAACTGGATAACTGGCTTTACGATGCCCTGGGGCCGCTGGGCCACGACCTGGGCTATATATGGTCCGTGGGTGAACTGGTGGCCGACAAACTGGTGCGCTTTGGCGATCCCTACTGGCATCACGGCCAAATCGCCATGTTCTACCGTGCCGACCAGCATGTGGAGTCACGGGCCTCAAATAACCCCGCCGAGCGGAGTAGAGAAGGCCTGGGCGCGCCTTACCACACCACCATTCTTAAGCGTTTGCCACACCGAACCCGCCTCTATCTGGTGCCCAGTCTGAGCGATGAGTTCAGCCGCTTCGCCCGTGAAGAGCAGAAGGCCCTCATTCGCTCGATGAGCCGGGAAAGTCTGACTCGGTTCTTTCCGTCACACACCAATCCTGAACGCAGCACTCTCCGCAGTAACCCGATGGATCACTCGATGGTCGCTGCCTACTTACCCTTCTTGCACAACCAGTTGCTGGAGTTGAGCGATCCCGACCGGCCACTGGAGCGCAAGGCGCAACGGGCGAAGTTCGAGACGCAGATGCATGGGGTGGGCGTCCCCGAAGCGGAAAAACACCGCAACGAGCAGTTCCTTGCCTTGCAGAAGTTGTTACCCATGGCCTTGCGCATGACTCAAGACCTGGAAGGCGGTCCTGAAGCCCTGCAGCGCTTCTGCCGCGAGCGCGAATTTGGCGTGATGATCGAGATCACCCAGGCCTGAATCTACGCATCCGGGGCGCAACAGCCCACCCAACACACTAGCCATAAGGGAAGACATAAAACCATGAACATTCTGATCCACCCTGCGCAGGGGCCAGTGCAACACGTGAACTATCACGTAGTCGAGGAAATTGGGAGGGGCAGCCAACCCATTCCCTCCCGTTACCCAGATGCGAGAACCGTCGAGTTTCCCGACGCACTGCCAGCGATCACGGAGGAACACAGCCTATGAATGCTCGCCTAAGCCCCATGAGCGGCGCTTTGTTGCTGTTGCTCAGCCTAAACGGTTGCGCCCAGAACCAGGCCTTGGCACCGCCACCGGGTGGAGAGCAAGTCAGCATCGTGGTGAAGGTCCCGCAGAACCTCGCGGCGGAACCCATGCAGGTGATGTACCGCTCGGAGAAATGCCCGATCAAACGCTCCGGGCCAGACTGGACCACTTATGAAGAGGATGGTTACTTGTCCACTATGGTTCAACCGCAACAGCAGGGGCAGAGCGACCTGTATGAGGCCAAGTTGCCCATCAATGGTGGTAGCCGATGCCAGTGGCAACTGAGCAATGTGACTTTTGGCGTTACCTACGCCAATACAACGCACTTTGGCGAGAATGTTAAAGCGGGCCCAGGGGGCGGGGTGATCGTGATGTTCGATCAGCATCTGCCACAACAACGTTCTGCTTTTCAGCCGACGATAGAAGTCAGCGGCGATCTGCTGATCAGGAAGGACTACTACCCCAGGGTTAGCGAACACTTCCTTGGCGGACACGAAAAACTCGCTAGGTTATTCGGCGAGGGTGAGATTTATTTGTATTACCGCGCCAAAAATGCCCGGCAGGTGGTGTTCGAGCCCGTGCTGCATGCCGACTACGTGCTTTATTCAGTGGGGCCGAAGGTGAAAAAGGAGGGTAACTATACCCGCTACACCTACCCCGATGGCAGCGTGGTGGCTGATGGTCGTGACCCAAGCTTCAAGAAGCTGCAATCCATTCGCCTGACTGCGGAGAAGGTTCGATGAATCGCATGTTTCCTTCTGTTCAGGCCTTACCGTTAACTCTTAATGTTTTATTCCGGATATCGGATGACGTGAGTCTTAGATAAAGCCTAGTCATGTACTTGTATTGGGTGGTTGCGATGATTTATTTGAGTTTAATTGCGGGTGCTGGCCAGTCTCGCTTTAAAAATATTGCCGGGGTTAGTCTGGGTAGTGGCTGTGCGAAGCGCTTAAAGTTCGGGGTTTTAGGACTTTTTGCCGGACTGCATTCGGGCTGTGCGGCAATAGGGGCGGCAGTTATGAATGGCCCGACTTGCCCTTATCAAGGCGTTCAGCTGGATTTTCATGCGGCGACTGATTGGACACTGATCAAGGGGAGTAATGGACTGATTATTCCGTTAGCTATTATCGACTTACCTTTTTCTTTTGTTCTCGACACGTTGACTCTTGGGGATGCATTAGATGCTGACAGCGGTGAGCTGAATTGTCCACGAAAGTTTACGTAGCGCTTGGGCGCTGGCCAGCTAAAAGGTAGTGCGTTTTTGGGGGGGAGTAGTTTTTATTGGTCGAGATCATTTCTCTAACGAATGTTCTGATCGTTTTTATGGAAGCCTGTTTTTCAATGGGCGAGTTTTGGATTGTTTTATTTATGTCCCAGGGATTTGTTTTATTGGGTGATAAAACCACCCACGGTGGAGAAGTGATATCAGCCTCATCCACGATGATCGTAAATGGCAAGCGAGTAGCACTGGTCGGAGACGAGGTTCGTTGCCCGCTGCCGGGGCATGGCGTCAACCGGATTGTCGATGGCTGCCCGGACTGGTCTGAGGGGGATCGGGCGATGGTGATCAACGGCTGCCGCTGCGAGTGCGATTGCCAGGTGATTTCCAGCGCTCTCGATTGCGGGGTGGGTTAGTCATGGGCTGGGATCGTCAGGCACCTCATGTAGTGGAAGCTCCAAAACCGCCTGTGCCGGGTCGTTGGCTATTGGCTGCACTCATAGCGGTACTGGTCTGCGTGCTGCTGTTTTTGCTGCATACCTCCGAACGGATGCCGTTACTGAGTACGCTCAACATTTGGGCGTTGTCCGCTTCGCCATTGGTGGTCTGGATCCTGGCGTTCGCTGCGCGTGCCTATGCCTATGGGACTGCGTTGAGCCATTGCCAGTTTCTGGAGGAGGAGGCGCAAAGTGTGCAGCGTTCCTGGCAGGCTTGGGCGCAGCGCTACTTGGCAGTGTCTGCCAGTTGTGTGCTGCTGCCTGATCAGGTGTCTGCGAGTGTATTAACTCAGGGTCCCTTTGATTTGCTTCCCCGCACAGGGCAAGCGCGGCGTATTGCGGCTTTGCCTGTAGGGCCGGAACGTACTCAAGCCGGACTGCAGATGTTGATTCAGGCATTGGTGCCGGCACTGCATGCGTTGCCGACGGGGCGGGAACTCCGGGTCACCCTGCTGAGCGATGCCGATCCCCGCGAATACGAAGCCTTGCGCGATACCTGGCAGCAGAGCTTGGTCATCACGATGAGGCTGCCGCTACCCGTAACGGTCACATTGATTAGCGAATTGTCGTACCGGTGGATCGATGAAACGTTGAAGGCCGCCACCGCAGTCATCGACTTGATCCTGGTGCTTCAGGTTCACGGTGAAGACTCTTACTCCGACGGGCTTGCCGCCTTGCTGCTATGCCCGGACAGCCTGGCAATCGCCTTGGAGCTACCGATCACCGCTGGTTTGTTGCGGCCAATGCCATTGGATATCGATGTACTGGACAGTGAATTACCGTTGTTTCTGCAAACCCAAGTGAGTGCTTGCCGGGCAACCGGCATGTTGGCCGACGCCGCCGACTGGCAGCCACTGACCGGAAAAATGCTTGCTGTAGCAGGCGCCCATGGTGCTTCGCTCAACGTGGAGCAGCAGTGGATTCAGGAAAGTCTGTGCGGGCTATCTGGTCCGTTCGGTCACTGGCTAGTAGCTGCGCTGTGTGTGGAAATTGTCCGGCATCAGCGCGAGCCTTTGTTGGTATTGGCACGAGAAGAATCGCGGCACTGGATGAGCACTGTTGTCACGGGAGAGTTGGCATGAAAGTTTGGAGTAATTCATGGCGCCGTGTGGGGGCAGCAGTCTGGGTCATTGTGCTGGTAGCCGCTCTGGGCTGGGTGATCTGGCGTTTTGGCGATCAGATCGGGCTAGCTGAGAATCACCACAAACTGTTGGTTTTTCTACTGATCATCGCCATCGCAATGGGCGGCGTTCTGGCACCACGGTGGTTAGCGCATCTCAAACGTCAAAACCACCGCGAGCAGGGACGTGTGGGTAAGGTCTATCCCCCGGCGGACTCACAGATAGTTTTGCCTCACTCACCGACTACTCACCTCTTAGAGCTGCGCGAGCACCTACGCGAGCACTACGGCCTCTTCTGGCGCCACAAAACCCGCCTGCTGCTCATCATCGGCGAACCCACCGAAATCGAAGCCATCGCCCCCACCCTGGCCGCTCACCAATGGCTCGAAGGCCAAGGCACCGTCCTGCTGTGGGGTGGCAGTGCGCAGGCCGCGCTGGATCAATCATTCCCTGAGCGCTGGAGCGGCCTCAGCCGCTGGCGTGCGCTGGACGGAGTCGTCTGGGCGCTGAACGAAACCCAGGCCGCCGACGATGTCTCGATGGGCAAAGGTGTACGCCAGGTGCAGCGCCTTGCCCGTGACTTGCGCTGGCAGTTGCCGTTATCCCTCTGGCAGGTCTGCGGCAGTGCGTGGGCGCAGGACACGCGCAAAGCGCAGCCGGTGGGCTGTCAGTTGCCCGCGCGCTTTTCGGCGGCGGTATTGGACGCCGCGTTGAATCGTTTGCTGGAGCCTTTGCGTCGCGCGGGTTTGGCGCAGATGAACGCGGTGATGAAGGATGATTTTCTGCTGCGTCTGTCGCGGGATTTAAAGGGCGAGGGCATTGATCGTTGGCGTCACACCTTGGCGCACCTGGCCGGCGAATTTGCCCGTGGCGTGCCGTTGCGGGGGGTGTGGTTCAGCCTGCCGGTACAGCGCTCGCCGCATGATCAACAACAGGCGTGGTCGGTGGCCCCGGTGTGGCACGGTGTACTCGGCGATAACGCCCGTGGCCGCCGGCTGGGTTGGAGCGTGCCGCGAGTTGGCTACGCGCTGGTGCTGGGTTTGGCGACGTTATGGGGAGCAGGACTGCTGCTGTCATTCATCAGCAACCGCACGCAGATCGCCCAGGTACACAGCTCGTTGTCGACCTTGCAACGCGCATCACAAGGCGACGAACAGCTCCGGGCCCTTCATGAACTGGTCCGCGAATTGGCGCGCCTGGATGATCGCGTTCAAGGCGGCGCTCCGTGGTATCAGCGCTTCGGCCTGAATCAAAACCCAGTGCTGCTTGAAACCGTGTGGCCGCGCTACGTTGAAGCCAACAACCGCCTGATCCGCGACCCGGCCGTCGCCGCTTTACGCCAACAGCTCACGGCCCTGGTCAAGCTGGCCCCGGACAATCCCGAGCGCGCCGAACGCGCCCGTGCTGCCTACGACCAGCTCAAGGCCTACCTGATGATGGCGCGTCCGGCAAAAGCCGACGCCAGTCTGCTGGTGAAAACCCTCGGCGAAGTCGAGCCTTCCCGCGCGGGCCTCTGGCAAGCCCTGGGCCCCACTCTGTGGCAGTTCTACGCCGAACACCTGGCGGAAAACCCGGCTTGGCGCATCGACACCGACGCACGGCTGGTCGCGCAAGTCCGGCAGGTCCTGCTCGGCCAACTGGGTCAACGCAATGCCGAAGCCAATTTGTACCAACAACTGCTCGATGACGCCGCCCATCACTACCCGGCCCTGGGCCTGCCGCAACTGGTCGGCGACACTGACGCCCAGGCCCTGTTCACCACCGAGGCCAGCGTGCCCGGCGTGTTCACCCGCCAGGCCTGGGAAGGCTCGGTGCGCCAAGCTATCGATGCGATCGCCGAGGCGCGCCGCGAGGAAATCGATTGGGTGCTCAGCGACCAACCTGCCGATGTCGACACCCGCCTGAGTCCTGACCAACTGCGC